>JAEUQI010000210.1 GCA_016789145.1 Blastocatellia bacterium
ACTAGACTGAAATCGACAAGTAATATTTTCACTTAATGGCATTAATGAGAAATGGTCTCAGATCTGTTATTTTTCGATTTCCTACAGTTTGTTTATTTGACCGTCATAAATACAGGAAGCGTCTTAGGAAAGGCGACTAGGGTTAGTTCTTCGGTATCGAAGACGAATTATACAGCCTTTGATGTATTTGGGCGTATGACGGCATACCAGCAGATAACGGACGGCACTGTTTACTCGACTGAGTACAAGTACAATCTCTCCGGCGGGCTCGTAAAGGAAACCCATCAGTCGGGCCGTGAGGTAACTAACACGCTTGATGCGAATGGCGACATGACATCGACCGTCGATCCAATCACTTCGTTGAATCGCACTTTCCTATTCAACGGTGACAACAAGCAGTACGAGATCAAGGACGCCAATGGCACCGCGACGGCGTAGCGGCAAGAATGCACGCGAGACGCGTGCGGTCCGGCGAGAAAAGAGCAGGCTGGCAGCCTGCGTTCCGGGCACGCGGGACGCGGGCGGTTCGGCGAGTTAATCCTTCAATACCTGAATTCGATGTGGTGGGATGGCGATCATGCATTGTTCGCCGACGTTTAGGCCGACTACGCGGAAGACTCGGGATTCCAGAGCCAGGCCATTGGCGTCGAGGGAGACTATCGTTGTGTGGCCGGTGAAGCGGATGCCGGTGACGACGGCTTTGATGATGTTGTCTTCGGGGAACGAGGCCGCGAATGAGATCGCTACCTTAATGTCGATATGAGGAAGAGGCTTTCGAGAACTACGTGGAGTGAACTTGTCTAATTGGACCTCGATTCGTATTCAATAGATTGGTCATAATAGATTCGCCCCTTTTTATGGCTGTTCAGATTGTTCGAGTTGTTCATTCGATAGCTGCGTGTGATCAGCATTATTACTCCGGTTAAAGTTTAACCATTTCG
>JAEUQI010000211.1 GCA_016789145.1 Blastocatellia bacterium
CACCATCCGCCACCTGCTCAACCAGACCTCGGGACTGCCCGAATATTTTGACATTGCGCAGGGACGAATGACGCTGCTCGATACGCTGACCAATGCCATGATGATCCGCATCCTCGCGGAGCGCAAGCCTCCGCTCGTGTTCGAACCGGGCACACGGTGGGAGTATTGCAACACGAATTATACGACCCTGGCGTCCGTCATCGAATCGGCGTCGGGGATAACGCCGGAGACTTTATTCCAAAAGTATATCACGGGTCCTTTGAAGATGAACGATACGTATATCTATCACCTGAAGCAGAAGACGTATCCTGCCTCCCGCGTTTTTGGCTTCAAGATAGAAGGTGGAAAGAGGGTGACTGACGACCTGGTGCGCTTAGACGGCATCGTCGGCGATGGGAACGTCTATTCATCGGTGGAGGATCTGCTGAAATGGGACCAGGCGTTGTACACGGAAAAGCTGGTGAAGAAGAGTACGCTGCAGGAGGCGTTCACGCCTGCCCGCCTGAAAAACGGCGAGCTGACAGATTATGGATTTGGATGGAGAGTGGATGCTGCGGGAGGGAAACTTTCCCATACCGGCGGTTGGGTGGGATTTGCTACAATCATTGTGCGCTACACCGGTAAGAATCAAACACTGATTGTCCTGGACAACAGCGGGCAGATGTACGCACACCAGGCCGTCGTGAACCGGTGGGAGGGGAAATCATTCGTATGGCCCAAGACTCAACTGATTACCAATGTCCGCCTGATCGACGGCTCGGGACTGCCGGCCACGGCCGAGAGCGTGCGCCTGCTGAATGACCGTATTCACGACCGGGGCTCACTCCGTGCGCAGCCGGGTGAACCAGTCATCGATGGGAAGGGGCAGGTGCTGTCACCGGGATTCATCGACAGCCATAGTCATCATGATTGGGGCCTGATGGAAAAGCCGTCATGTGTT
>JAEUQI010000212.1 GCA_016789145.1 Blastocatellia bacterium
AATTTTCACCCACCGGTTCATGCCGCCACCAGCGCCTGAATATGTCGCTCGACCGATGCGGCCAACGCCGTGAGGTTGTACCCGCCTTCGAGCGACGACAGCAGGCGTCCTTGGCAATGTTGCCTGGCGATCCCGGCTACTATCGTCGTCAGGTCGGCATACCCTTCTTCCGTCAGTCCCATACTTGCGAGCGGATCGTCCCGGTGGGCGTCAAAACCGGCAGAGATGATGACAAACTCCGGCTTGAAGGCATCGGCAGCCGGCACCAACACCTTCTGAAACACCGCTCGATATTCGTCGTCGCCTTCCCCCGCCTCCATCGGCACATTGATGGTGAGGCCCTCTGCGGGGCCGCGTCCGCACTCACCGGCGCGCCCGGTCCCGGGATAGTGCGGGTATTGGTGAGTGCTGAAAAACAACACCGACGGATCCGATTCGAAACTGTGCTGCGTGCCGTTCCCGTGATGCACGTCCCAATCGACGATCAGGACCCGTTGCACGCCATACCGTTTCTGCGCATACCGCGCCGCGATCGCCACGTTGTTGAAGAGACAAAAGCCCATGGCCCGATCGGCCTCCGCGTGATGCCCCGGCGGACGGACCGCGCAGAAGGCGTGTTGAACCTGACCGGTCACAATCGCATCCATGCCCGCCAGGACTCCACCGGCCGCGAGATAGGCGGCGCGCAGCGATCCGGGTGACATGGAAGTATCGGCGTCGAGCGAGATCCGGCCATGCGTCGGAGCCTGCCGGTTGAGCATCGCGACATACTCCGGCCGATGCACCAGCGTGACCCACTCGTCTTCGGCTGTGCGCGGGTCGATCCTGGTGAGGCTGGCGAGTGTACCGCTCTGTTCGAGCCGCTGCATGATCGCACGCAGCCGGTGGGGCGACTCCGGATGTCCGGCGCCCATGTCGTGCTCCAGGTA
>JAEUQI010000213.1 GCA_016789145.1 Blastocatellia bacterium
CTCGCGATTACGGCCGTTTCCTGCAGATGCTGGCAAACGGCGGCGAGCTCAACGGCAAACGTATCCTGAGCCGCAAATCCGTCGAACTAATGACCGCCGATTCCCTGCTCGACGTCAAATACACCCGAGCCGGCCAAGGCTTCGGGCTCGGCTTCTCCGTAGTCAAAGACGTCGGAGCCAACGGCCAGCCGTCATCAGTAGGCGAATACGGTTGGGGCGGCGCTTATCACTCAAACTATTGGGTCGATCCGAGAGAACAAATGGTTGTCGTCTATATGACGCAAGTCATTCCGGCGACAGGTTTAGACGATTATGGCAAATTGCGAGCGATAATCTATGGGTCGTTGATCGATTAGTGGCCGTGTCCGTAGCCCGCACGTTAGTAAGGGCTCAACGTACGCAATCCTCAACTTGAGCCCTTGTTTACACGCGGGCTACTGACACGTTATGATCTCGCCGACGAGATCGTATTCGTGAGCCTCGGTTATGCGGACGTTGTAGATGTTGCCGATGACCGGTTCGAAACCGTCGGGCATGTCGTTAATTAGGATGTAGCCATCGATCTCTTGGGCTTGCGAGGGCAGGCGGCCTTGGAATAGGAGGTCGGATTCTTGCGACAGGCCTTCGAACATCACGGGGAACGTCTCGCCGATCTTGGCTTTGTTAAGTTGTTTGCTGACCTTGGCCTGTTCCTTCATCAGACGGTCGCGGCGTTTCTTGGCGATCTTCGGGTCGACCTTGTTTGGTAGATCGAAGGCAGCGGTTCCCTCTTCGTCGGAATACGTGAACACTCCAACATTGTCGAAGCGGCAGTTTTGCACGAACTTGATCAGTTCCTCAAAATCTTCCTCGGTTTCGCCGGGGAATCCTGTGATAAACGTCGTACGGATCGCGATTCCGGGAACTGCGGCCCGGACTCTTTC
>JAEUQI010000214.1 GCA_016789145.1 Blastocatellia bacterium
GATTGAAACATCCGTTACGTCGACGACATGGTCGTGCTCGGCCATGATTCGTCCGTCAGCAATGACGGACGTGGATTGAAACACGTCAAGGAAAATGTTTAATGAATTTCTAAACAGGGATTCGTCCGTCAGCAATGACGGACGTGGATTGAAACAGCCACCACCGGAGTTGCGTCAGTGACAGCGGGCAGGGGATTCGTCCGTCAGCAATGACGGACGTGGATTGAAACATGTGGGTCTGCAGCGACCTGGCGAGTGAAAGCCAGGGATTCGTCCGTCAGCAATGACGGACGTGGATTGAAACAGGGATACAAGCTGGCAAACAATGACGCTCTCTTGATTCGTCCGTCAGCAATGACGGACGTGGATTGAAACAATGAGTTGCCTGCAGAGTTCGCCAACGTTGGCGAGATTCGTCCGTCAGCAATGACGGACGTGGATTGAAACAGCGCGACGTCGCTCAATGAAGCGAGCGCGCGCCAAGGGATTCGTCCGTCAGCAATGACGGACGTGGATTGAAACAAGTTGGCGCTGTGGGGGCATGCGGAGCAGCGGCGGCGATTCGTCCGTCAGCAATGACGGACGTGGATTGAAACCAGGTGCAGCAGGAAGACTTCGCGGGCGTCGTCCGGATTCGTCCGTCAGCAATGACGGACGTGGATTGAAACATCGTGCCCGTGAGCCACAGCGGTGATGCCCGAGGATTCGTCCGTCAGCAATGACGGACGTGGATTGAAACCAAAGTCGAGGGCGTGCTCGTCGCCACAGTGATGGGATTCGTCCGTCAGCAATGACGGACGTGGATTGAAACGTCTGACTCGTCAACATGGAGGGTCTCCAACTTCTTGATTCGTCCGTCAGCAATGACGGACGTGGATTGAAACAAGCAGGGCGGCACGGGCGCTGCTGTAGTTGGTTT
>JAEUQI010000215.1 GCA_016789145.1 Blastocatellia bacterium
ATTAGCGATCTTGATCAGAACATCCGGCGCCGGAAGACGTCCGCCGAAATAGTTTCTTATGGTTGCATGCGGCAACTCTAACCGGCGGGCAATATCCGCCATCGAACCGTGGCCAAAGGCCAATTTCAGCCGTTCAATAAATTCGTCGCTCATAGGTTTGCTACAACAAATGTTTGGCAATTCACCCGATCATACATCCTTTTGCGATCAACCGAAAGCTGTGGTTCGCGAGGTCGGACACGACACAAGATCTATGGGCTGCTATTGTTGAGATACCCCCGCCTGCGATCAAACACTTCGGACGACCTGAATGCCGTGCAAAAGATCGACTTTCGTTGCATGCCAAGGATTTGGCATCAGAGTTCGCCTGGCAGTTGCTTGACATCACGGGCATCCGGAAAGTATATTTTTCAATTCGGCGTCGGCAAGGCCGCGGCCCCGCTTCCGCATTCGCCACCCTAGCTCAGTTGGTAGAGCATTCGATTCGTAATCGAAAGGTCGTCGGTTCAAATCCGACGGGTGGCTCCAGTAAACAAGGGCGTTTCAGTAATACCGCTGAAGCGTCTTTTCTATTGCCCAACACGATCCCTGCTGAAGCACGATCAAAACTGATTGAAGCATCGTCGATAGTTGTACCCAAAGCCATCGCGGCGAGGCCATCGGCCGCGAGGACCGATCGGCATTCGGCTTTAATACGGAAGGTCCTTCAATATTGCCTCGAACCTCGGATCGCCGCGAACGAGGTCAAAGGCGGGCAAGTATCTGATGCCTCCGAGAGTCGTGTCACCTGCGGAATGCGCCTTTTCAAGCCAGACGAGTGTCTGCTCTTTGTCGGCAATGGTCGCCGCCCTTACGGCGACGAACAAAGCTGAGACTCCAGCACCAGCCGCGTTC
>JAEUQI010000216.1 GCA_016789145.1 Blastocatellia bacterium
AGGACGTCAGCCTCTGCCCCGCTAATATTTAGTTTGTTGTATGGCATAACTTCCTCCTTTTATTTTATGAAAATAGTAGAAAGCGGGGCGACAAAGGTCGATGAGATCGTGGTTTGTTTTACAGACAATGTAATCACATCGGTATTCGCCCCGCAAAGAAAATGGCGACAAGTTTGCGTGAGAGATCCGCCTCGATTTGAAGCGGCCGAGACTCGAACTCGCTACCTCGAAAGGTAGTTGCCATGTACTCCCACCGGCATTCGACAAAAACGATCGATCGGAGAACGATCGAAATCGATCTCCGGTCTGTTAGATCTCAACCTTATCGATCACACCGACCCAGTGGCCGTTGTCGAGATTCCCGTTTGCGAACTCCGAAACAAGCGTAAACACCTGGTCCGAAAATCCACCTACGTTCAGAATATCGCGACGCTCCTGAGCCTGCGTGTGACCGTAGGGTTGAATATCAATACAAACGAGCTTCGCATCGCCGTTTCGCGATTTGAACTCGTTCCACTGTTTCATCGTCTCGGTGGCGCTTCCACCGAAACGTCCATAGAACGGCGTGTCGATCCATGACTCGTTATCCGATACATAGATCAGCACATCACCGTTCGACTTGCGGCTGTTGAGTTCCTCTAGCGGAGCCGAGCAATTGGTTCCGCCGAACGGCAGATTCGAGAGCTTCTCGGCATTGGTCATGATCGAATCCCGGGGATTCAGTTTGACCTCAACGATCTTGCTTTCGAACGGGATGATCTCTGCGTCAGGATTCTTCCGCAGGATCGCCGCCGCAAATAGAGCCGCAATGTCAACGCAACGTACCGCCGACGTAGCTCCTTTGCGGTAACCGGTCGCCGGAGATTGCATCGAACCCGAAATATCAGGGAA
>JAEUQI010000217.1 GCA_016789145.1 Blastocatellia bacterium
ATGTACTCGGCCGACGTTTTGTGCGCCGCGAGCTCCATCTCGTATAACGTCGGATTGAACTGCCCGAGCAGGTTCATGTCCTTGTTCGACAGGCTCTCAAGCGTCTGTGCGAAATCGAAAGCATGTTGGCCTTCGTGAACAAATGTCCCCTCACAACCGCGTTGTCCGCCGGTATCGATCGTCTCCTCAGCTATCGCAATATAGATCTCGCCCAACGCCTCGCGCAAACTCAGCCGCTCGGTCGCGAGCTTATAATTAGTCTGGATCGCACTGATCACACCCGTAATTCCCGACGCATTGATCTCACTAACCGGCTGCACGCGGATCAGCAGATCAGACTCCATGATCTCGTTCATCACATGCCGATGATGTTCATTGCCCTTCGCTATGATCGTGGCAAAAGCCTTAGATACCGATTGTCGGTACTTTTCGTCGATGTTATCGTCAAATCTCATAATTAAGGGCAGAAACACGAGCGGTAGCGAGTGTGCCTTTTTGAGCGACGAGTACGCTAGACGGACACACTCCCTACCGGTCGTGTTTCAGCCTATTTTCCCAAATCCACACCAGCTATTTTCATTATGCCAAGTTATCTCGACTTCTTGCGCATTTATTTCGGTCCACCACGAAGCGAAATCTTGTTTTGAGATGTAGAATGCCGTTGGTGCGACTAGGTGGTCGAAGACGATATTGTGCTGCTCTCGCCAGCCGAAACTTCCTAAATGGTTGAGGTATTCGTTGTAAAACAGCCTATTCGCGACCGGTTTGGCGACGGCATTCATTGGCCGATAGACGAGCTTGGTGCTAAGGAAGACTCCGAGCGTCGGCAGCTTAGAAAGCTGATAAAGCACGGGCTGCGATATCTGCGACGTAAAGCCCGTAC
>JAEUQI010000218.1 GCA_016789145.1 Blastocatellia bacterium
AGACGGCCATGCTGTACGTCAATACACCAACGCGTTAACCTCCGCGCCATGAATAAGGATACGTCGATGAAGAACGCGAGAAGGGAATGCCTGGTCAGTAAGCTCAAGAAAGGCGAACGGTCCGGCTTTGTGGCGGATTTCGATCGGGACGCGTTCCTGAAGGACCTTCGCCGGAAGCACGCCAGCAAGGGCTGAGCCCATCGGCTGGCCTGACCGCAGGTGGGCACGGGCGCCTTCCGAGCCCAACGTCCGGACCCTTTCCCCATTCCCGCTCTCACAACTTGTTCCCACACAAGGCGTTCATGAACGGCGGCGTGCGACCTTCGTTCCAGAAGTTGAAGCACCATGCGCCACGGGGTATCGAGCGTTTCCCATCTGTGTCCATCCGTGTTCATCTGTGGTTGAATTGACGTGAGCGTCCTCCGCAAACTCGCCGGGCAGACGGCCATCTATGGGCTGAGCAGCATCGTTGCGCGCTTCCTCAACTTCCTGCTCACGCCGCTGTACACCAGCAAGGGCGTCTTCGCCCCGGAGGAGTTCGGCATCATCACCTCGCTCTACGCCTGGGCCGCCTTCGTGAACGTGGTGCTCACCTTCGGGATGGAGACGACCTTCTTCCGCTTCGCGCACCGCAAGGAGCTGGACCCGAAGCGCGCGTACGCCACCGCCTTCTTCTCCGTGGCGGGCCTCTCGCTCTTCTTCACCCTGCTGTGCGCGCTTTTCCCCGATGCCATCGCCGGCGGCATCCGCTACCCGGAGCAAGGCCGGCTGGTGCTGATGCTCGCCTTCGCACTGGGCCTCGACGCCATGACCGCCCTGCCCATGGCGCGGCTGCGCAACGAGGGGCGTCCGTGGCGCTTCGTCTCCGTGAACCTGCTGAACG
>JAEUQI010000219.1 GCA_016789145.1 Blastocatellia bacterium
ATGTACTCGGCCGACGTTTTGTGCGCCGCGAGCTCCATCTCGTATAACGTCGGATTGAACTGCCCGAGCAGGTTCATATCTTTGTTCGACAGGCTCTCAAGAGTTTGCGCAAAATCGTAGGCGTGCTGGCCTTCGTGAACGAATGTCCCTTCGCAGCCGCGTTGTCCGCCGGTATCGATCGTTTCCTCAGCGATCGCAATGTATATCTCGCCAAGCGCCTCACGCAAACTCAGCCGCTCGGTCGCGAGCTTGTAATTGGTCTGTATCGTACTGATCACACCCGTAATTCCCGAAGCATTGATCTCACTAACCGGCTGCACACGTATCAGCAGATCGGATTCTGCGATCTCATTCATTACATAACGATGATGTTCATTGCCCTTTGCTATTATCGTTGCGAAGGCTTCCTCGACAGAGCTTCGGTATTTTTCGTCAATTCCAGTCTCAAACTTCATAGAGATTTTGGCCGCAGATCAACGCAGATCAAGCGGATCAGAAAATATTGGGAATTCTTATCAGCGTAATTCGCGTAGATTCGCGGCTAAACCACTTTCCCAAATCCGCACCAGCTATTTTCATTATGCCAAGTTATCTCGACTTCGTCCGCATTTATTTCGGTCCACCACGAGACGAAATCGTTTTTTGAGATGTAGAACGCTGTCGGTGCGACCAGGTGATCAAATACGATATTGTGCTGCTCACGCCAGCCGAACGTACCGAGGTGATTGAGATATTCGTTGTAGAACAGCTTGTTAGCGACAGGCTTTGCAAGGGCGTTCATTGGCCGATAGACGAGCTTGGTGCCAAGGAAGACTCCGAGCGTCGGCAGCTTAGAAAGCTGATAAAGCACGGGCTGCGATATCTGCGACGTAAAGCCCGTAC
>JAEUQI010000021.1 GCA_016789145.1 Blastocatellia bacterium
GACAACAATTAGGACAAAGGTTCGCATACTACGACTCGATCAAAAACGTCCTCGCCGGAGCGCCGTCGCCGGTGGCGCCGTCGTATTTTAGCGGGGCACAGATGACTTCGTAATCACCTGCGTCGATGTTGCGAAGGTCGATGCCTTCGAGAATTACGGTTTCGTTTTCGAGCAATGTGATGTGTACCGGATGCCCGGGCGAGCCGCTTTTTTCTATAGAAAGATAATCAATTCCGACAAGCACGACACCATTTTCGACCAGCAATTTAGCGGTTGCGGGCGTGATGTAAGCAAAGTCAGTTCGAAACCCGGTTTCAGGCGTTGACCAGAACTCAGAGTTCTTTGTTTTGAACAGGACACGCTCAACGCCATCGATGTCGCCAAGATGTTCAGGTTCTATTGCCGTCGCATCGTCGGGAACAACGATCACGCGGCATGGGCCGATGAGCTTTGCGGGATCGAGTTCGTGAATTCGTTTCGCACCGTCAACAAAATGGTTCGGTGCGTCAACATGCGTCGCCGTGTGTACGCCAAATGATAGCTGCGAAACATTTGCCGAATCGCCGCGAGCGATGGCCTTGAAAGACGTAAATTCAACGCCCGGATCACCTTTGTAGATCGGAACCTCGGAGTTGATCGTAACAGTAATATCGTGGATCTTCACAATGAGAGAATAATTCAGAGCGTTCGTACTAACAAACCTTTGCCGATCATAGGTCAACCCGCACTAATCCGCGTCTTATTGCGGTCGTTGCCGCCGAGGTTCGATCTGAGACGCCTATCTTGCCAAATATGTTCTGGTTATGGGATTTCACAGTATTCTCCGAAATGTCGAGTGCGAATGCTATCTCTTTGTTCGACATTCCGCCGACGATCATCCTAAGCACGTTCGATTCGGTCGGAGTAAGCTCTTCCTGACCGATGTTTTCGCTCAGTATCTGTGCGATCTCGTCGGGAATGTACTTGCGGCCTGCAGCAACAGTTTTGATCGCATCGACGAGTTCGCCGGGCGAGATATCCTTACAGATGTAGCCCAATGCACCTTTCTTCAGTGCCCGAGCGATCTCAGCGTCCCCGGCGTGTTCGGCGAGAACTATAACCCTTGCCTTTGGTCGTTCAGCAAAGTACTTATCGAGATCGTCGATCGTGCAATGGTCAGGAAAGCGCAGGCCGAGAATCGTAACGTCGGGATTCAGGTCCTCGAATAGACGAAATCCGTCTTCGCCATTGTCGGCCTCGCCGATGAGCCTGATATGTTCATCGTTTGTCGCTACGGTTCTTATCGCCAACCGAATTAACGGTTGGCTTTCGACCAATATGAAGTCGATGGCTGAAGACATCGTTAATTACTTTTGCGCCGTAAGACGCCTTAGTTCTCGAGCTACACCGTTTAGCTGCTCCGCGTCCGGAGCGTCAGGATAGAGCTTTAGGTAAGCTTCAAGTTCAACGAGAGCCTTCTTAAAATCTTCGAGTCTGATATACATATTTGCCAGCATACGGTGAGCCTCTCTCATCTGCGGGCCGCCGTATTTGATCGCATTACGGAATTGAGTCTCGGCCGCTTCAAATCTGTTCGTTGATTGAAATATCCGGCCAAGATAGAAATATGCAACAGCAGAATTCTCTCGAGCTTTCAGTGCTTGACGGCAGTATTGTTCGCTCTCATCCAACCGGTTAGTTCGGAACAGCAGTGTCGCTCGCGTTATAAGTGGTTCGTAGGCGTCGGGTCTGAGTTTCAGAGCAACTTTCAAAGATTCATCCGCCTTGCTGAATTCGTTTAAACGCAGATATTGTGCAGCGAGTTCTGTGTGAGCGAGCATGAATTCGGGAAACTGTTCGATCGCTAAATTGAGCTTGACAATAGCGCCTTTAGGATCGCCTTTGGCAGATAGCGCGACTGCGGCTTCGTAGCTATCGAGGGCATTTTGAGGGACCTTTACATTCTCGACATTGACTGCCTTTGCTTTGTCGGCCTTTCGCCCTCGATCGGTCAGCCTAATGTTGACGTTTTGCACGTCGCCGCGGCGCATTATCTCGACCTGCTGGCTGACAGCTTCGAAATCCTTTTCGCCCTCTACCGCTAATGTGTATGTTCCGATAGCGAGTTTGCTAAAAACGAACTTGCCCGAATCGTCGGTCGTCGCGATCACTTCGCCGCCGGTCAGCGACGACAAGAGAAGCCGCATACGGTAATTTACGGGAGTTCCGGATGGATAGTAAACGGTGCCAGTAATGTAGCCATTGCCGCCGAAATCGGTACGAGTGGTTTCGGTCAAGCCGCCCGCGATCTGGCCCGAGGCCCCAACGCTGAGCGCCGTAACAAAAAGGAGAATCTGCAAAAGTCGCAGATCGAAATGTCGTGATGCTTTACCCATTTTCGCCTCCGTTTCTTAATTGGCAATGAGGCCCATCGACCTGTTTACGTAGTCGACAAAGCGGCCGCATATTCGACTATCGGCCTCATCAGATCGGTGTCATAATTTGTCTTTACATTCTGCATCACCGCGGTCATACGTTCAAGCCCCATACCGGTATCCACTGATGGTGCGGGCAGCGGAGTTAGCGTGAATGTGCCGTCGTCGTTCTGCGTGCGGTTGTATTGCATAAAGACGAGATTCCAGATCTCCATCGTCGTGTCGCCGGGGCCATTGACCCAATGCGGCGAGTTCTTTTCAGGGTCTGACGGATCGTCGCCCATGTAGTAGTGGATCTCTGAACACGGCCCACAAGGGCCCGTGTCGCCCATCTGCCAGAAATTATCTTTGCGTCCAAATCCAAGCACTCGGTCAGGCGAGGCACCGGCTTTGATCCACAATTCCCGAGCTTCGTCGTCCGGGCCAACTTCGTCATCGCCTTCGAAAACCGAGAACCACAATCGCTCAGTGTCGAGGCCAAACTCATTGACTAGCAGATCCCAAGCGTAGTTGATCGCGTCTTCTTTGAAGTAATCGCCAAACGAGAAATTGCCAAGCATCTCGAAAAACGTGTGATGGCGCGCGGTCTTTCCGACCTCGTCGAGATCGTTGTGCTTGCCGCCCGCACGGATGCACTTTTGCGACGTTGCGGCACGCGTATAATCGCGTTTCTCGACACCCAAAAACACGTCCTTGAACTGATTCATGCCCGCATTTGTAAACAACAACGTCGGGTCGTTCGCAGGCAGCAGCGGCGAAGAATGGACGATCTTATGTCCATTTCGCTCAAAATAATCCAAAAACTTAGCTCTGATCTCGTCTCCGGTCATACACCTAAATTTAACACAAGGATCCGAACTTGGCTCAGCATGGCGACCATCTCCTATCTATTAACAAGAAATTAAGTCTAACGAAACACTAATTTGACCGGTCCGCGACAACATTCTGTTTTGTTCAATGACAAGTGAACCTCAATTGATCGACGCCGTTACCACGAGCCGCATCACCACTAAGAGTGGATTGATGCAACGGCTTTTCGCCTATTGGTTTGACGCTTTTGTTTACAATCAGATATGGGAAGACCCGGACGTTGATCTCGAGGCACTTGAGATCGATGGGAACTCAAGAATACTGACCATCTCGTCGGGCGGCTGCAACGCCCTAAACTATCTAGTCGCTGAACCCGAATCGGTAACTGCGGTTGACCTGAATCGATACCATATATACCTTCTGCGACTGAAGCTCACGGCTCTTCGCCATTTGCCTGATCATGAGTCGTTCTTTAATTTCTTTGGACGCGGCAAACATCCGAATAATATAGAGAACTACGCTAAATTCATTGGTCCAAACCTAGACGATGAAACAAGACAGTTCTGGCATTCGAACGGCCTAATCGGTCACTTAGTAGACGGAGAGCGGATCAACTATTTTGCTAACGGCGGTCTTTATGATCGCTCAAGAAACGGCTACTTTCTCAGATTTTTTCACAGATTCGCTCATATTGCTGGTCTTCATCCTGAGCGATTACTCGATGCCAAAAGTGCAGCTGACCAACAACGCTTATTTGACGAGAATATAGCTCCGTTCTTCGATTCGCGGTTCATAAGAATTGTAGGAAAGATGCCTGTTACAATGTTCGGCCTCGGTATTCCGCCACAGCAACTCGATGAATTGAAAGCCGATGTGGGACACGGTGCAACACTCATTGATGTTTACCGTGACCGTGCTCATAAATTGGCATGTGGGTTTCCGATCTCGGAAAATTATTTTGCGTGGCAGGCATTTGGTCGAAGATACGATACGGATAATCGATCGGCACTACCGAACTATCTTCGAGAAAGGAACTTTGACCGTCTCAAGACTATGAGCTGCCGTGTGAGTTCAGATGTTACGTCTGTGACGGAAAAGATACGAGAGTTTGCCAAAGGCACATTCAATCGTTTCGTTTTTCTTGATGCACAGGATTGGATGGATGCAAATTCGATGACAGAACTTTGGCAGATGATAGCTTCTAAAGGTGAGAAAGGTTCCCGTATTATCTTCCGCACCGCGGCTTCGCAGTCGCCACTCGACCGAAATCTACCGTCCGATCTGCTTAACAGATTCACCTACGAACGCGAACTTTCTAACGCGCTTTTCGCAAAAGATCGTGCCTCGATCTACGGCGGATTTCATCTTTACGAACTCAAAGACTAAACAATGGGATCTGAAATACTAAATAGCAACGACGCATTTGGCCGAATGGACGCGATGTATCGTCATCAACGCCATTTCTATGATGCAACCCGAAAGTTCTATCTTTTGGGCCGAGACAGAATGCTAAACAAGATCGAACTTGGCGATTGCGATCAGGTAGCCGAGATCGGCTGCGGTACAGGAAGAAACCTTAAGGTCTTAGCCGAAAGATTTCCGACATCAACGTTTTACGGGATCGATGCATCGTCCCAAATGCTTGAAAAGGCAAAAGCAAAATTTGAAGCCTCAAGGATACGAAACGTGCAACTCGCGTGTGTGCTCGCCGAGAATTTTTCTCCACAGAGCTCGTTCGGAATTGATCTACAGTTTGACTCTATCATCTTCAGTTATTCGATCTCGATGATACCGAGTTGGAAACAAGCGATCCGTGCTGCACTTTCGAGCGTGCGGCCCGGCGGCACAATACTTATCGTGGATTTCTTCGATCAGGCCGAACTTCCGGGTGCCTTTCGAGGTTTGTTGAGTGCTTGGCTTAGACAATTTGGAGTCAAATATTTCCGCGAGTTGATGCCCTTTCTTGAACACCTCGAGGCCGATGGCAAGATTTTGCTAAAAGTTGAATCAGTAGCGCGAAGATACGCGTTCATCGCAACGATAACGAAGGTTTAGAAAGTTTAACCGAACCTTAATCAAAGCGTAACCGGTCGGACATATTGGAATTCGATACTCAACTTTACCGCAATCTGTAGTTGAAGTGAGCCAATTGATTAGCTTCGAAACACTCTAAACTGTGATCGAGTCCACGCAGATGTTGTTCATGTCCATGTCGCAGGACCGCGACAGGATGATAAGACGGCATTTGCAGATACACGAGCCCGGAACTTCCGGGCTCTTTTGTTTTTGCTGAAGGAAGAATAGCGGGTCAAGATGCGAACAAAAGAAAGCACTGTGAACTTTGTCGGAAAGCACCAGAAGATCGGCATTGATGGAGCGACTGGAGTGTCGCTCCATTGCCACACGGTTCACTCGAAAGAAATACTCGACTTCGTGCCTTATTATGCCGAGCGTATTCCGTTCATAGCCCCGCTGTGGCGACGCAAAATGCAGCAACTCAGAAGTGTGAATGGAGCACTTCCGGATTTTCAGCGAGGCTATTGGGAACCACCGCTTCAGGGACGTTCAGTTGTCGAATCGGAAACGGTGACTATCAATAATCTCGGCCTCAAGGCGTTGGTTTCGATAACCGATCACGATACGATCGCAGCAAATCTTGAGCTGCGGACAGAGAACCGAAGATCTGATATTCCGATATCAATGGAATGGACTGTTCCATTCGAAAACGCATTCTTCCACGTTGGCGTCCACAATCTTCCGATCGGATCGGCTGAGGTCATCGCGAAAGACCTGCTCGATTACACCTACGACGGCGGTGAACCAAATGGTGAGAGGCTAAGCGAATTGTTTCGCTCGCTTCATGAGTTGCCAGAGATTCTCGTCGTACTCAATCATCCGATCTGGGACATCGAAATGATAGGCCAGTCCGAACACGAAGCTGCTCTGTGGCGATTCCTGGAGAAACACGAGGAACATATTCATGCGATCGAAGTAAACGGGTTTCGTTCTTGGTCAGAGAATCAGGCTGCGGTCGATCTCGCCGAATCGCGTTCTATTCCATTGATCTCGGGCGGCGACCGTCATTGTTGTCAGCCGAACACAATGATCAATGTGACCAACGCTGCGAGCTTTTCTGAGTTTGTTGATGATATTCGTACTTTCAAGACGAGTCAGGTGGTCGTTTTGCCTGACTACTCAAAACCATTGCCGACACGTCAGTTGGCATCGATCGCAAACATACTATCCGACTATCGTCACGCCGACGGAACGCGAATGAAATGGTCCGATCGTGTTTATCTAGACCACCGCGACGGAAACGGTAAGGTTTCGCTAAGAGAACATTGGAACGGACGCGTCCCGATTTGGGCGACATTTGGAGTGTCAGCCTGCCGCTTGGCGGGCCATCGATACTTCGCTCCCTTTATGAATATACTAGTGGGTGATATTGATATCGGCAGAAACGAAACCTCGGTCGCCCGGGACAAAGGATTCCAGGTCAACGGAACGGTCGCGGAAGCGTAAGCAAGATAATATGAGACCAAATGATGGCGTTCGCCTATCGCGATTAACACGTAATGCTTCGAACAGACGCAGTTTTAAGATGAAGCCTTAAATCGTAATGCCACACCGTTGATACAGTATCTGAGTCCCGTTGGTTCCGGTCCGTCGTCAAAGACGTGGCCGAGGTGCGAGCCGCAGCGGGCGCATTCATTTTCGGTCCTTATTTCGCCAAGACTCCTATCTTCTTTGTCAACGACATTCTTTTTATACGCAGGCTGATAGAAGCTCGGCCAGCCGGTGCCTGAATCGAATTTGTGCTCTGACTTGAACAACGCGAGTCCACATGCGGCACAATAATACGTTCCGGCTTTCTTGTTTTTATTGAGTTCGCTGGTAAACGGCTGTTCGGTGCCTTCCTCGCGCAGAATATAGTATTCCTTTGCTGTCAGAAGCTTTTTCCATTCAGCATCGGTAACAGTCGAGGCGACACCGTCCCATTCGCCTTCGATAAAAGTGATCTCGCGAATGGTCTTGGTTTTCGCAGGTGTCGCCGATGGCTCTGCCATATTAGCGGAAACCGGTTCGCCACTATTGAAACTGGAAACACAGGCGACCGATATCGAAACCGCTGCCAATGTTAGGAAACTCTTTATGCCCATCATCGTGCCTCGCTGCATAAGTTATGAAGCCTACGATATAACAATGTGAAATGCGTTGGGAAATATTCCGTGCAGATGGAAGAAAATGGAGGGGTTTTAAAACCGAAGGTTCGCTCGGTAGCTCTCGGACTTTCCCTGTTCGATCTTGCGAAGTACCCCTCCAGAAACTTTGCTAGATCAAACGCTTGCGTGCGCCGAGTCGCCACCGAGCGAAACTGTTAAGACCTATTTAGGCATTACGATGGTGTCTATGACATGGATGACACCATTCGAACCCTTGAGGTCAACTGCTGTGATCGTGGACATGCCGCCCTTCTCGTCCTTGAGAACGACGTTCTTGCCGTCCATCATTGCCCAGAGCTTGCCGCCTGCAACAGTGGTCAGTTCAACCTTACCGCCGCCCTTCTTGATAGCCTTGGCAACTGCCTTCGAATCCAAGTTACCAGCGACAACGTGGTAGGTCAGGATGCCAGTGAGCATCGCCTTGTTCTCAGGCTTGAGAAGCGTTGCGACGGTACCTGCAGGCAGCTTGTCAAAAGCACCGTTTACCGGAGCAAAAACTGTGAACGGTCCTGCACCGTTGAGCGTGTCAACCAAACCTGCAGCCTTGACTGCAGCAACCAACGTCGTGTGGTCAGCCGAACCTGCTGCAATACCGACAATCGTCTTGTCCTGTGCCGAAACCGAAGCGGCACCGAACGCCATACCAACAACTAGAAAAGCTAATGCAAAAAATGATTTCATGATCTTTATTCCCCTTGATTTGAAAATTTAGTAACCAACAAAGTTCATTTCCGAACTCTATGCAACCGTTTTCGCAATGCGCGGATTTACGGATTCAGAATCCCAAAACTTTTTTTTGTAATTGGATCTAAGTACTTTCGATCGGGGGCTCTTTGTTGTCGATGCGGGATACTTTTTCGCGAATAAGGTCAAAGCCGAAGCCTTGGCGTAGCAGATGATCGTAGAATTTCTTGAGGTCTTCGCGGGTCTCCGGTTTGCCCTTGAGGCGTAGCCGTTTTTCGATAGCTTTTTCGATCAGGTCGCTTTCAGGAATTTTCTCGAATGCCTCTTCGATCGCCGTTTCAACCGTTTCCTTGTCGAGCTTTTTCTGTGACATCGACATCTGCAGTTTGCGCCTGCCTTGAGGTTTTTGGCGAAGTTTTGAAACCGCGACGTCCCGAGCGTATTGGTCGTCGTCAAGATATTTATACTCTTTCAGCTTTTCAATGACATCGTCGACGATCTCGTCGTTGGTCCAGAGTTTCTCAAGCAGGCGTTCTCGGAGCTCGCGTACAGAGCGAGGTTTTGCCGCGAGCAATCGAACTGCGCGATCCATCGTTCGCTTGCGCGATTTAGCCACGTCGCCTACCACGCGTTTTTCTTCATCAACAGGCTGTCGGCGGCGTCCCCACATATAACGGCTATTCTACCGAATGTAGAAGCTGGCACGTTAGTAAGGGCATAACATTCAACGCTCGCATCAAGCCCTTGCTAACGCGCGGGCTTGTGCAACAGAATGAATGTCGTGAACGGAATTCTCATCATCGACAAACCCGCAGGCATTACTTCGCACGACGTTGTCTATCGCGTACGGCGGGCTCTCAAAACAAAACGCGTCGGGCATACCGGCACACTCGATCCGTTTGCGACCGGCGTTATGGTCGTACTAGTCGGAGCAGCGACGCGGTTGGCTCAGTTTTTGGATAAGGACGAAAAAGAGTACGTCGCCTATGTCAGATTTGGGTTTGAGACCGATACTGGCGACCGAAGCGGAAGGGAAAAGGAAAAAGGAGAAAGGAGAAATATCGTTACGAAAAACGATGTTGCTGCTGTGCTGCCGCAGTTTCTAGGTTCGATCGAGCAGGTGCCGCCGATGTATTCGGCTAAGAAGGTTGATGGGAAGAAGTTGTATGAGCTGGCACGAGCCGGCGAAACTATTGAGCGAAAGCCTGTAAACGTGACTATCTCAAAACTAGAGATCTTGTCGGACCTCGAACCAAACGCCCTGGAACCTGAAACTTGGAACCTGAAACTCGCCGTCCGTTGCTCCGCCGGAACCTACATCCGCACGCTTGCCGAAGACATCGCACGAGCCGCCGGCAGTGCCGCCCATCTTGCGGAGTTGCGGCGAACGGCAGCCGGAAGCTTTACGATCGACCAAGCGATCACTATCGAAGAATTACAGCAACTGGATGACCCAACGACGGCTCTGATCCCAATGGAATCGGCGGTTTCGCATCTGCCGAAATTTACGCTTCGCGAAGACCGTGTCGCGAAAACTCGTAACGGTATGTCCACGCGAACATTCGATCTTGAATGTGCCGAGGGCGAGCCGGTCAGCATGATGACTGAGAGCGGCGACCTCGTGGCCATTGGCTATTTCAACGCAAACGAAAAAGTTGTTCAGCCTAAGATCGTTTTGTAATACACTAGCGACAAGATGAAAAAGCGAAATGTGGCATTGGCGATCGGAGGAGCCGTTGGGGCGGCGGTCGCGGTCAAATTGTTGACGCGACCTGATACCGTCGAGTTCGAATCGGTGGCGGCATATGTGCCACATGCCGACAAGTCGCAGTTCGTCAACGTCGATGGCATTCGGTTGCATTATCAGGAATTTGGCGACGCCGCGGCACCGCCTATGCTGCTAATTCACGGCTACACGGCTTCGGTCTATGTTTGGAAAACGGTCGCTCCGATATTCGCTGAGGCAGGCTATCGCGTGATCGCGGTCGATCTCGTCGGTTACGGCTATTCGGAAAAGCCGCGTTGGTTCGATTACGCGATCCAATCGCAAGCCAGAATTATCGAGCGGTTTATGGATCGTTTGGGCATTGGCAAAGCCATCGTGATCGGCAGTTCATACGGCGGTGCTGTCGCTTTGAATCTCACACTCGATTATTCCGAACGCGTCGAAAAGCTCGTACTCGTCGATGCCGTGATCAACGACGATCAAAAGAATCATCCGATATTGCGGCTAGCGGCTATTCCCGGAATTGGTGAAGCCTTGACGCCGTTCCTATGTGAATCGCGATTCTTCCACAAAATTCGCATGAGCGGCACATTAGCTAAGGCCAACCACGCGATGATCACAAAGGAACGCATCGACAGCGTAATTCGCCCGCTCGCGGCAGCTGACGGTCATCATTCGGTTCTCGCAACCTCACGAAACTGGGACGCCAACCGTCTCGAGCAAGACGCGCATCAGATCACGCAACAAACCCTAATAATCTGGGGCGACAGCGACAGCGTCATCCCGATCGAGAACGGCTACAAACTCCACGACTCCATTCTCCAATCGCGTTTCGTCATCTTCAATAATTGTGGTCATGTTCCGCAGGAAGAGAAAAGCGAGATGTTTACCGAGCTTGTGACGGAGTTTTGTCGAAACAGAAAAGGTGCTGTTGGAGTTTTGGAATCCAATGACCTTCGATTAGAAGTATGAGACAAATACTTCGGAGGTTCGCAGGCCTTTTGATAGGGTTTGGCTACGACGTCATCTTGGTGTTTTTGTTGTTCGCGATGACAGTGAACAGTGCTTGGGGGATGTTTTTCATCGTTACGTCACTGATCGGAACTTTCTATCCAATTATCGGATTTCTTATTGTTGATCTTAGGCCAACTGCCGTAAAGGCGGCCTTTATTGCGTTGTTTGTTCTTCAGATCTTTATTGCATGGTTGTATCTTTTTGCGGGCGGGCATTCGGATCCCTTTGAGGCTTTCGAGATATCGGAATTTCCGGTTTCGAGTTCAGTAGCGATTCTTTTAGCGTGTGTGCCTCAGATGGGGTGTATTGCGTATTTTCTGACGTTTGTTGCCAGAAATGGCTTCTTTGACAGGCGCGATGAATTTTCAAAAATCGACATGCTCACCAAGTGAGAGCTCATTTACCGTTTCAACGCTCTACGGCAATGGCATTTTCACGACCATCGCAGTTCTCGACGCAAAGCCCGTGTTTTGGGTCAATCACTGGAAACGTTTGATAAGAGATGCGGCGACTCTCGGCGTCGATCTCTCTGCCTTTTCGGAGAAGACCGTATTCGGTGAGCTGACAAAAGAAATCGCAGCGAGCGGTCTTTCGGATGGTCGGGCTCGGATCACATTTTCTGACGAACGTTCGGGTGAGATTTGGCCGGCTGAGTCCTCGCGAAACACGTCGATGTCGATATTGGTCGGCGAGCGGCGACCGATACCGGCGAAATTTAGCATCACGGCGTCGCCTTTTCGCGTCAATATCGAATCGCCGCTGGTTGGCGTGAAATCGTGTAATTATCTTGAGAATCTGCTCGGTATAGAAGAGGCTAGGAGCCGTGGATTTCACGAGGCCTTACGTATCAATCACAACGGTCACCTGACCGGCGGCTGTATGTCGAATGTGTTTTGGCTCAAGCAGGGCAGGTTGTGGACGCCGCATTTGGACACCGGATGTTTGCCCGGAACGACCCGCGAATACATCATCGAAAACTTAGAATGCGAAGAAACTCGCCAGCCGATGGACACACTCGGTACGGCTGATTCTATTTTCATGACCTCAGCCGGTTTGGGAGTGGTTAGGGTTCACGATCTCGACAATCGACCATTTGATCATATCGATCATCCGATCTTGCACGTATTGAAATGGTAGGGCTTGTCTTTAGTTCAGCAGACCGTATGGAAAGTAGTAGGGTCGCTTACGATGTCTATCGCTCGAAAAAAATGAGCAAATTGTGGTCTTATATATGATATACTATCTAAGCAGTGTGACATCGAGTCGTGCTCAGATCTTTGAAAATTTTGCTTCTGACGTCGCAGGCTGTTTTTTTTGGCCCTGTCTGTTTCGTGGGAGAGGTGTCGTTCTGTCTGTAAGACATTGTCTTACATTTTTTTAAAAAGTGGCGAAATTTGGCTGTTTCATGCCTGTAAGTGTAATGAATACAGCGTGTTACGCGTTCCACGAAACCTTGGAACGCGGCTGGAACGGCTTAGAACGCTTTTAGAACCTGATCTGCGTAAGTTATTGTGATGCAACAACTTGCAGAGACGAGCAAATTGGAACGTTTCACTTGGAACCCGCTTCGAAGGCGCTAAAAAACACGAAGCAACACGAACTGGCGTTCGTGCGCTTTCGTGTGATTTGATCGGCTGGCGGACCTTAAGCGGCGGTTTCGAACAAAGCGAGGATCTGTTTGCCCTCGTTCGAACGCGGATCGATGGTACGCAGATGCTTTTGCCCCTGCATTTCCCAGATCGCGGTTACCGTGCCTTCTTTCTCAACGGCCTGATACGAAACGTCTTCGGTGTTGGCCGCCTCTGGTGCTGCCTCAGCCGTTTGTACTGCTTCTTCTGACATTAACTACAAAAATCTCCTGAACTGTCTATTTCCTGATCAAAGTTTGAGCAGAAAGAGGATTCTTACACACTAACCCTTATATTGTCGAGTCTTACGGCTATTTTGCGCGTCTTAGGTCAAGCTCATAGAACCAGAGATCGTTATTGGGCTGATCTAGCCTTAGTTCATCTGCCTTGCCATCTTTGTTGATGACAAAGGTCGCGAAACCTCGGGGGAAGTTGTAGCCAGTGGAAGGACGCCATTTGATCACGAACGTGTCTAGGTGCCAGTGTTCGAGGTCGGCGACGAAGCCCGGCGTTGGGATCATTCGCATGACGAGCTTGCCGTTTTCCTCGGCGATAGTTACATCGCCGTACATCTTGTCGGAGAACTTTCCGGTGTAATCCGCAAGCTTAAGCGATGTTTTGGTGTTCGGTATGCGGGTTGCATCGACCTTTTTAGATTCTTCAGCGTCACGGGCTTTGCCATCGGCAACTTGTTTGACGGCTTCCGCATTATAGTCGCGGTCAGGTGCACCGACGAGGACGTCGCGGATCTTATTCATCATGACGATAAACGATGGCGATTCGCTATTGGTTAGCACGACGAACCCTGCATTCTCCTCAGGGATAAGCACCGTGTAAGAGAGCATTCCGTCGAGGCCGCCGCTATGGTTGATGATCTTGCGGCCGTAGTAATCGTAAAGGAACCATCCCATACCGACAGCGCTAAAATGACGCGTCGGGTTGGCTTTGATCGCACTTTCCGACAGTGGCTGCATCATGTTTGGCTGCCACATCTGGTTCGATTGTTCGCTGGAAAATATCTTCTTGCCCTCGAATGTGCCACGGCCTAACTGCAGACGAATCCAGCGCGAAAGGTCAGCGACCGAGGCATTAACACCGACGGCACCATAGGCTCCTTCGTAATTTGCACCTTTGATCTGCGGCAAGACGCGTAGTTTGCCTCCTGATTCATTATGCGGACGAGCGACGTTGTCCGGCAGCGCGTCGATCCGTGTTGTCGATCGCGTCATACCGATCTCGTTCATTATTCGCTCTTTGACAAATACGGGCCATGGCTTGCCAGAAACTACTTCGATGATCTTGCCTGCGGCAACGAACATCAGATTCTGGTAGCCATAACGCGAACGAAAGCTCGAAACGGGCTTGAGATAACGAACCCGCTTCAGCATATCGTCCATTGAATAGGTCGTGTTGAACCAAAGCAGGTCGCCGCTAAATGTATCGAGCCCGACACGATGTGTGACTAGATCGCGTACTGTTAGTTCGTTCGTAACCCAAGGGTCGTACATCTGAAAATCAGGCAGATACTTTGATACCTTGTCGTTCCAATTGAGCTTTTTCTCATCGACGAGAATAGCGAGGCTCGCGGTTGTGAATGCTTTCGAGTTCGATGCGATCTCAAAGATCGTGTTCTCATCAACCTTGTCGGGTTTGCCGAGCTCGCGAACGCCGTAGCCTCTTTGAAGGACTACTTTGTCATCTTTCACGATCGCGATCGCCATGCCGGCGCCGGACTTGTCTTTCCAGGTTTCGACGACTTTGTTTGCGTAGGCGTCGATGGCGGCGAGTTTTTCGTCGAGTGTTTGAGCCGAGACCGACAGGGAAAGCAAGAGGATGAATAGAATAAGATTTAGCTTTTTCATGAACTTAGATGTTTGGATAAATTACTTTAACCAGCCACCGATGAAGCTGGTTCTGACATGACTTCGAAGAGGCGCCAGTTACCGTCGATGCCCTCGAATTTCGTGTTGCCTATTTCGGTAAACTTCAGGCCCGAGCCTGCGACTAGGTCTTTTACGGTTCGTGAGACGACAATGTTGCTACCAGTCGATGTTTCGGAGATCTTTCGAGCCAGATCGACAGCGAAACCGCTGTAAACCTCGCCGCGAACGTCGCATTCACCGGTATGCAGGCCGATACGCAAGGTCACGCCTTGAGACAAAGCTGCTTTGTTGATCGCAGCAGCGCAGCGAATAGCACGTGCCGGACCGTCGAACGCAGCGAGCGTTTCTTCATCGCCGACCGAGACCTCGCGGCCCTTGAACATACGCAACTGTCTGTGAACGTACGACTTAGAGCGTTCAACAAAATCCGCCCAATCAACGCCCGGATGCTTCTCTTCTTCGCTTCGTGGGTCGGCGAGCGAGACGCACATCACGGTTGCGAGTACTCTGTCGTACTCACCGCCGAGACTTACGTTCGTTACGAACTGTTCGATCTCGTCCACGATCTCTTGCGAATCGCCGACGAATGGCAAATGATCGATCCCGTCAAATTCGACGAACTGACTATCGGGGATACTGTCGGCAACAAATCGGCCTTCTTCGACTTTAAGACAGATGTCTCCGGTTCGGTGAATGACAAGCGTCGGCACGCGAACCGATGGCAACACGCCGCGAACGTCGATCTCGGCGTTCATCTGTGTTAGTGCGACCGCGGCTCCGGGACTTGCTCCGTTTCGTAGGTACTCTGCCCACCAATTACGAAACTCAGCATCATCTTTCATCGACGGAGCACGTTCATCGATGCCGACAGGGCCGCCCCATTCACGACGCATCAGGTCGAAAAACGCCTCACGTTGTTCCTCGGTCGGTGCCCAAGGGTAATCGTCGTCGCGAATGCGTTTGGCGTATGTACCTATCATCACGAGTCCTGCGGTCCGTTCAGGATAGGTCGCGGCAAACAGCGAGCACATCGGCCCGCCTTCGCTGACGCCGACGAGAACGGCACGTTCAGAGTCGACGGCGTCCATCACGGCGTGTACGTCTTCCATACGCTGCTCGAGCGTCGGCAGCTTGTCGAGCGGCACACGATCAGAAAGTCCTGTTCCGCGTTTGTCGAACAGGATCAGACGAGAGAACGACGAAAGTTGCTCAAGAAACGAAGCGAATGAATGGTGCTTCCAGAAATACTCAAGATGCGAAACCCAGCCCATCACGAAAACGATATCGATAGGGCCATCGCCGACGACTTGATATGCAATATTGACGTCACCGCTTTGTACATACTGAGTTCGCGGGGAAACGGCAGAAAGCTGCGTCACCGAGGTATGGATCTCGCCAACACTGCCGTCGTCGATATATATGCGGCCCGTGGTCGTACCGACAACTTCTTCGACGATCACGTCTCCGGTTGCGACATCGGCGACAAAACGGTAACCGAATTTTGGCACGGTCTCGATCATTTCGCTACCGAGCACACGGCGAAGCTGCGAGATGTTCTGGGCGAGATTGTTCTCCTCGACGAACGCATCTTCCCAGATCTCGGTCATCATGCGTTCTTTGCTGAGCACCTTGCCGGGATTTGCAGCGAACATTACGAGCGTGTCGAAAACCTTTGGCGGTAGTGTGATCGGACGGTCGCCATCGAAAAGTAGACGTTCGGCAACGTCTAGGGTGAATGTCGAAAATGTATAGGTTTCGCTCTTCACAAATTCTTCATAAAACCTTCAGCCGAAACTAAAGATTCTCCATAGCCCATTGATGCAAACTTCAAACTGTCAGCTGATAAATGCTGTGGACGATTTTAACACGACGATGTGCCAACCGATGACTACAAAGCGACAGCGAGAGATCGTGATCGAGTTTGAACAGGTAAAGATGATCCGTAAGCGGGCAAAGACTGAACTTCACCATTGCGATAGTTGCGGTCGGCTAGTGGATTTTGTCTCACTGCAAACGGCGGCAACATTGTTAGAGATCGGAAAGGACAAACTTGCGCAGTTCATTTACGAACGAGGCATTCATATTGAGATAGCGGTTGGCGACGGAAGCGTTTGCGTCACATCGCTCTTGGAAACGATGCAGACGCTTAAGAACTTGCGAGCGGTCGGTAATAACGGCCTGCTTCAAGCTTAGAAAGATTTCGGAGGAAGTTATGAAGAAAAAGATCAAGTACATATTTTCATTAGCACTTTTCACAATGCTATTGAGTCAATCAATGATAGCGGCACCGGTAGTACGTCAGGGTACTGGTGCAAATACAGCGGCCTTGCAAGGGATCGTAGATACATTTCGCAACGATCTTGGCGGTGCAAATAACGGCGTGGGCGGATCGTTCACTGATGGCCGACGAGAGATAAACTGGGACGGCGTGCCCGACAGTTTCGCTGAGCCGAATAATCTGCCGGTCGATTTCTTTAATGTAAACAGCCCTCGCGGAGTGATATTTAACTCGATCGAAGACGCAACAGGGGCGGGACTGAACCAATTCGCGGTAAGCGCGAACACTGCTTCGGGCGTCCCCGTACGATTTGCCAATCTCAACGCGACTTACTCATCCATCTTTACAACGTTTAGTGCACAACGCCTGTTTACGGCTCGCAACACAAATATCATGGAGGTCAACTTCGTAATCCCTGGAACAAATATTCCGGCAACGGTTAACGGATTTGGCGTGATCTTTGCCGACGTAGACGGTGCAAGCGGCGGTAATCGCTCATTGATCCGAGTGTACGATGCCACTGGCCGCCAACTCTCAGGTGCTTCCGCAAGCGTGCTCGACAATGGACTCTCATTTGTCGGCATCTCGTTCAACGCAGGCGAACGAATATCTCGAGTTGTGATCGAAAGCGGAAATGCCGCTCTCAGCTCTACCAACAATGATGGGGTTAATGGTGTTGATGTGGTTGCAATGGACGATTTCATTTACGGCGAACCAAGGGCTTCGCAGTTTCACAGCGGCGATTTCGATGGTGACGGTACGTCTGATTCGGCCATTTATCGTCCAAGCACCGGAACGTGGTTCCGAATTAATAGCGGTTCGAATACCATTACTCAAGAACAGTTCGGCCTGCCGGGCGATATTCCTGTCGATGGTGATTTTGACGGTGATTCACGTGCAGATGTCGCTATATTTCGACCGTCGAATGGCGAATGGTATTTCCGCCGCAGCTCGAACGGCAGCGTGTTTGGAGCACAGTTCGGCCAGAACGGCGACAAGCCCTCGGTCGGCGATTATGATAAAGATGGCAAGAGCGACATCGCATTCTGGCGACCATCGAATGGCAACTTCTTTGTCCTGAGAAGCAGCACGAACTTCTCGACGTTCTTTGGTTATCCGTTCGGGCAGAATGGCGATATTCCGGTCCAAGGCGGAGCACAGTAAACAGTCTAGAGAAATGAGACAAGACACGAGAGTCGCTAGAGCGGCTCTCGTTCTTTGTGTTTCGGCACGTGTTGATCGTTGGCAAATCCTCTTAATTCGGCTATGCTTTGCGCTACTAATGACGCCTGAAATTGCCCTCACAATAGGATTGCTCGTGCTCGCGATCGTGTTGTTCGCGACAGAGAAACTGCCGGTCGATGTGATCGGCATCATGCTTGTGATGGGCCTTGTGCTGACGCAAGTTCTTACCGTGCAAGAGGCTGTCGCCGGGTTTGGGAACGATGTGATCATCACGATCGGTGGGCTTTTTGTGCTGGTCGGCGGCCTCGTCAAAACAGGAATGATCGATCTGATCGGTCGCAGAATGCATAAGGTAGCCGGCGACAGCGAGTTTATTCTGACGGCATTGATCATGTTCTCGGCGGCATTGGCGGCGTCGGTTTTGAAGAACACAACGACGACCGCGATGTTCCTGCCGGTCATTATCGGCCTTGCGGCGAAAGCGAGAATTCCACCGTCAAAGTTATTGATGCCGCTCGCGTTCGGAGCGATACTGGGCGGCAGTTGCACGCTTATCGGGACCTCGACCAATCTAGCTGTTAGCGGTGCGATCCAACGTTATGGCCAAGAGCCGTTCTCAATGTTCGAGTTGGCTCCGGTAGGCATCATCACGTGCTTCATCGGCGTTCTGTACATGTTATTTATCGGCCGCAAAATGTTGCCGAGCCGTGGTGGCGAACAATCGTTTACCGAGCAATATCAGATCCGCGATTACATTTCCGAATTGATCGTACTTCCCGAATCGCCGCTCGTAGGCAAAACGCTCGCCGAAGCCGATCTCGGAACTCTGCTCGAACTCAACGTTCTCGGTATCGTCCGCGACAGCGTACGCATCAATGCACCTACTGCAAAAGAACGTATCCAACGACGTGATTCGCTGATCGTCGAAGGCACGATCCATGACCTGCTTCGAGTCAAAGAGGAACAAGGACTCGAGATTAAGCCTGATTTCATGCTCAGCGATACCGAGCTCGAAGGTGACAATGTCGAGTTGTTCGAGCTGATGGTAATGCGTGATTCGCGGCTTGTAGGTCAGACGCTTAAGTCACTACGGTTTCGTCAGACTTACGATCTGACCGTGCTTGCCGTTAACCGGCATGGCGAAACTCTCGTTAATAAATTGAGCGAGGTGGCATTCCGATTTGGTGATGTATTGCTCGTCCAAGGCGACAGAAATGGCATAGAACAACTGACTAATGACCGCGAACTACTCTTGCTCGAAGATATGTCTTCGGCAAACGTCCGCATCGACAAACGAAAATGGGCTGCTGCTGCGTTTGTCCTGTTTATTGGACTTTCGCTGTCCAAGGTTGTCATTGGCTACGATATTCCTCTAGCGATATGTGTCCTTAGCGGCGTGCTGCTTTTGCTCGCAACCAAGACCGTTCGTTACAGCGAAATGTATTCACTCATTGATATGCGGCTGTTGGTTTTGATCGCTTGTATGATGAGTTTCGGCGTCGCGATGGAATCGACAGGTGCTGATAAGTATTTGGCCGGGATCATCACTACCTACTTTGGCTCCTATGGTAGCACTGCAGTTCTAGCTGGCTTCTTCATATTAACAGTCGCGCTCACACAGCCGATGTCTAATCAGGCCGCGGCGCTTGTAGTACTTCCGGTCGCGGTCAAAGCCGCCATAACGCTCGGTGTTAATCCACGGACCTTCATCGTCGCGGTCACATACGCTGCGTCGTTCTCATTTATCACACCACTCGAGCCGGCCTGCGTCCTCGTATATACGCCGGGCCGCTACAAATTCATGGACTTCGTTAAGATCGGCTCGATATTGACGGTCATTGTATTCGCCGCCGCGACATTCCTCGTACCGATCTTTTGGCCGTTGTAGGCAAAGCCTTATTCATAAAAAACTCACAAACACTTCAACAAAACCTAAAGAAACGAAATCAACTCGTGGCGTAAGGTAAACATAGTTTCAAAGCTCATCAGGAGAAGATCTATGTTTGGTCGAACTTTAAAAGCAAATCCATCGACGAGAGCACTATTGCTGATACTCGCGCTCGCATTGTTCAATTTTGTAGCGTCACAAAGTTCTGCACAACAGGCGGATAATGAGGCAAAGTTACCAATAGTTGGATCACCGATAAACGATCCGAAGAATGGACAACCGGACGGCTCGAATTCGTTGGTTGGTGCAGAAGTTGGTGAGGTTTCATGGGTGCGCTGGAGCCGGACAACGCCGGTAACTCCGGGAGCAGTTGAGTATTGCCAAGTAAGCACGAACGCAAACTATGCTCGACTGTCCTTGAATGTCAACGGACCGTTCTCGGCAAGTCTGATCTCAAATGTGCCTTATTACTCAGATGGTTCCGGTCAATACGGTCTTGGCAGCACGCCGCTGATCTACATCTATGGCGTCGCTCCGATAAATTCGCTAGCGGTAACGCTAACTTGTCCGGTTACATCCAACACCACCTATTATCTTGACATCCTACCGGCAACAGGGCCGACACCAACACCAACCCAAACTCCGGAGGAGCCACATGTTTACATTCGGATTGGTGGTGCGACCGCGATCGGCGTCGAAGAAATGTTACCGGCCAGAGTAGAAGTTTCGGGCGGACGGCCAAACTATACAGGATTCATTCGAGCTTTAGTAAGTACTGCGAATGTGAACGGAACGTATATTCCGCACTACTTTGGCCTCATCGTTCCAGGAACCGCCAGTCTCCAAAGTAACGTTCTTATTCCCATTTCACTCGATAGCACCGGCCGCGGATCATCTGACCAATTCTATGTTAAGGGCATCAAGGCATCGGCGAATAAGCAACCGATCTATGCTAGGTACTCCGACGGACCGATCGAAAGGTCCGATACCGAGTATATCGATATCGTAAACGTACAAAGCGTCACTGTTACGCGCGATACCGGGCAAGTTCCTTTCGATACGAATCCAAATACCGGCGGCGGTCTGCGAATATATCCGGAAAAGAAAACGCCCACTGACACGAGTTTTGGCCGTAACAAGTTCACGGTTCGTGCCAAGCTCTCAAAACCTCTGGCCGGCGTGAAAGTCGATTTCAAGATCGTCGATCCGGACGACCCAACTCAGGAGTTTGTGGTAGAAGGCGATCCGACGCGACTTACTGACATCGATCCGAATCTTGACGGAGATAACGACAACCGAGATCCATCGGCTCTTTATCCGATGGGTTTGAACGGGCTAACTAATTCGCTTGGCGAAGCACAAATGTTTGTTCAAATGTCTAGCAAGCCAGGCGACAACATTCGAGTCATCGCCCACGCCCGCCCAAATCCGTTATCGGGTTCGAGTTCCTATTTTGGAGGCGTTTACACGAACGCGAACGACGCCTATTTCCAAGGAGCAATGATCGGCGAGACCGCCGGTCCAACAGTGGCCGGCGCGACAACACCGATGATAACGACATGGAGATCACTTCACATAGAACGTGATTCGTTAGGCGTAGTATCCGGAAATGTAACTACAAGGACGGTCACATCGATCCGGACAAACACGAATGGAACATCTGACCTGACGATCAGCGGAGGTCATTTGGAAGACCGGCGATTCGAAGGCGGACGAGTAGCATACGTCGTCTTGCCAACCCCACTTTCTTTCAATATCAAGACAAATACGACAAATACAATTACCGTAAAGGGCACGACCGTGCCAAGTTCGATCATTGGCAGAACCGTCACGATCTATGACGATGATGATGCAGACCGAGATGACGAGACATTGACGGGAGACAACGGGCAGGATGTACCCATGCCCGACAACGGACTACTGCAAGAAAGTGACGAGGGTCCGGATAATATGTTTGCAATTGCATTCATTAAGCCAAAATATGATCTGGGAGCCGGCAGTTATGACAACGATTTGCCATTTTTCCTGAACACACCAAAGGCAGTGGCCACCAGAGACTATCCGACCGATGAAGAGGCGATGTCGATGATGGAGTTTGACAATGTCTCGCTTCGCAAAGATAAGGAGTTCTGGACCATTTACCTTTTTGGAGCCTATCAGGGTGCAGTCAATCAAGACTCAGATCCGAAGTATGACGCGGATTCAAACGGTTTAGAGAGCTACATAGGATACGCAAATCCGAAAGTTGGAGCTCTCTGTCTCATCGAAGAAATGAGTGATGAGGCGAATCACGGTGTCTGGGATCCGACCGATCCCGGATTCGACCCGCGATACGACGAGCGGTATGTTCCGCTCCACGAAGTTGGTCATCTCTTGCGACTATCACATGACGACGGCGGATTTATGCAGCTTGGAAATCCTATCAATCGGTACTACTTCACAGGTGTCTCGATAAATAAGATGCGAAGTATTGATGTGCCTTGGATGGCCGATCATTGATATGCGATCAAACCAGATCAGTGTTTGCAAAATAATGGAGAGTTTATGAATTACACGAAATATGTCCTTTGTTTCCTTATATTGGTCATAACCACAGCCGGTGTTTTAACCGTAAGAACTGCAACTGCGAAAAAGCGGTCTGGGACGCTCTCGATCTCTGTTTCGTCGGAAAAGGCTACTTACACTCTTGGCGAGACCGTGCCCTTAGCATTTTCTTTGTCCAATGAAACAAGCGAAACGACATTGGTTGCACACCCAAGCCTGGCAACAGGGACAGTTAGGCTAATGATATCGACGGACGGCGTAAACTTTGCAAAATATACAGGCCCCGGTTGGGGCGGACTGCACGGTTCAGTAAAGCCTATTAAGCTTGATCCAGACGGCGAACTTAAGACGAATGGGACCGTCTTTTACAACGTCCGTCATAAATTCGGACCGCAAAATGAAATGTACGCTGAACGGTTTAGACGAGAGAGTCTAGGAACCGATATCGCGTTTTCAGCCGTAGGCAAATACTGGCTAAAAGCAATATTTGACGATGGCAAAATAAAGCTTGAATCCGCTCCGATCGAGTTGGAATTTGCCGAACCGTCCGGCATCGATGCGATAGCCTGGCAGATCGTAAAGGAAAAGAGTGAGTACGCCTATTTCGTTCACACAGGCGAAGTAAAATTCTATCCGAATACTCCGGAGCACAGTGATTTTCTTGCCGATGTTCAGAACCTTCGTGACCAGTTGATCGGTTCGGAATTTGCCAAGAAAGTTGACAGAATGCTCACTGAACGAGAAATTATTGCCGAGAATCTCCGGCAAATTCGTGGAGATAGATAGAAAATCAGTCTTCTATTTCGGCCTCCTCGATCGTCAAGCCGCGTTTAGCGATGAATAGAATGCCGACCGCAGTCCAGAATAGGATGCGGCCTTTGCGAATGATGGCGAGAGTGACACCAACACCGGCGGCTAGTGCGACTGTGTCGCCGACGAATTTGGCTCCAGCTTCGTCGATACCGATCGTGAGTGGTACCAGCTTGAATAGGATCGTTATCAGGCGACTTACTGACTCCAACAAAAACGCCGACATTACGCTCGGCATGGCATCGGTCAGGCGACTCAGAACGAAAAAGACCTCAACGACTCCAAGCAAATGATAGAGCGTGCCAAGCCCGCAAATTGGCAGAAATCTTCTCGGATATCTGCGGTAAAATCCGTAGATCATGTCTTCGAAAAGCCGCACCTGATGCCTACCATTCTCCAGAAGCCCGCGCGCGTGGCCGCGATCATAGATCGTGTTGCACAGATCGCTCGCAAAATGCCATTGCTTGATAACCAGCAAAAATAGAAATATCAGCAGTAAGACGATGCCGACGATCAGCAAACCGATAGTCCAGATAGACGTCTCATCCAGCACCGTTACACTCAAAAACGTTACGGCACCTGCGATCAAGAAAAGGCTTGTTGTGAGGCTATAAAATAGATTCTCAGTTGCCACCGAAGCGAGCCCCACAACGAACGGGACTCGATGCCTTACGGCGAGAGCCTTAGTCGTGCCGCTGATCAAGATTCCTAGCGGCACGATGCTACTGGTCGCTTCGCCGATTATCACTGCCGGGATCGTGTCTCGAAGTTTCAGGTAATGCGGCTCATTAACCGACATCGACCAAGCTGTCGCCCTGACAACGATGCGCACAAAAAAGAGCGCTAGGATCACAACGAAACCAAAGATGCCAAAGCGCTGAATGCCAGCGATCAACTCATTAAGACCGACCGAATAGACCATATAGGCAAACAGAGCAATGCCCGCCACCGTCAATACGATGCCTGCCACTTTCAGTTTGCCGATGTGTTGATGGTCTTTGAGTTTATGGAGCATTCGTTGCCTTTGCCATGCGGCAGGACTAAAATATATCTTATAGAAACACGGCGGCGCCTGCATACGTTGGGCGGCCGAAACATAAAATTATGAGCACAGCTACAGGAACAGCGTTTGAGAACGTAGGTTTGACCGTTTTGACGGAAGAAGAAGAATTATTCCGAGCGTCAGTTCGCGAATTTGCCGAGGGCGAGGTCCGCCCTCGGGTCGAAGCTATGGAACACGCGTCGAAACTTGATGCCGATCTGATCAAACAATGTTTCGAACTCGGCCTAATGGCCGTCGAATCGCCTGAGGAATACGGCGGTGCCGGTTCGACTATCTTCAACGCCATTATTGCGATCGAAGAAATCGCACGCGTCGATGCTTCGCTGTCAGTGTTTGTCGATGTGCACAACACGCTCGTCACTAACGCGTTTATGCGTTGGGGCAGCGACGATCTTAAGAAAAAGTACCTGACACAAATGGCTACATCGAAGGTCGGTGCATTCGCCCTCTCCGAAGCAAGCTCAGGTTCTGACGCATTTGCATTGAAAACGCGTGCTGTTGACAAGGGCGACCACTACGAACTGAACGGCCAAAAGCTGTGGATCACCAACGGCAACGAAGCCGAGATCTTTATCGTCTTCGCGACGATAGATCCCGACGCGGGCTACAAAGGCATTACAGCCTTCATCGTCGAAAAAGGTTTCGAAGGTTTCTCTGTCGGAAAGAAAGAGGACAAACTTGGCATTCGTGCATCATCGACCACGGAACTGATTCTCGACGGCTGCAAAGTGCCGAAGGAAAACGTCCTTGGCGAGGTCGGCAAAGGCTACAAGATCTCGATCGAGACCCTCAACGAAGGCCGCGTCGGCATCGGTGCCCAAATGCTCGGCATCGCTCAGGGCGCCTACGAAGCCGCTCTCAAATACACGCAGGAACGAGAACAATTCGGCCAGCCGATCGCAAATTTTCAAGCTGTCCAATTCCAACTCGCTGAAATGGCTCTCGAGATTGAAGCAACTCGTCTGCTCGTCTACAACGCCGCCCGTCTGAAAGATGCTGGCAAGCCATTCTTAAAAGAAGCCGCGATGGCAAAACTATACTCATCACGCTGCGCCGAGGCGGTCTCGTCGAAAGCGATCGAACTCTTCGGCGGCTATGGCTACGTAAAAGACTATCCGGTCGAGAAATTCTGGCGCGACAGCAAGATCGGCGCCATCTACGAAGGCACATCGAATATGCAGCTGCAAACGATCGCTAAGCTTGTTATGAGCGGAAAATAATGTCCGAGATCGAAATTCGTCAAGCAACACCTAGCGATGCAAAACTGCTTACCGATCTGTCATTCACGACGTTTTGGGATGCATTTGCGCATCATCCTAAGAACGCACCGGACGATCTGAATCATTACATGCGGCAGGCGTTCAATCAGGAGCAGATCGCGGATGAACTCGCTGAACCCAACAACATTTTTCTCATCGCCGAGGTTGATGGCAAGCCTGCCGGCTATGCGAAATTGATAGTCCACAGCACTGAAGAAGGCATCACCGCAAATAGGCCGATCGAGCTTTCGCGGCTTTATTCGCATCAGGAATTTATCGGCAAAGGCGTTGGCCAAAACCTGATGGACGCGTGTTTCGAACGTGCCAAACAACACGACCACGATGTAATGTGGCTCGGCGTTTGGGAATACAATCCGCGAGCACAACGTTTCTACGAGAAGAACGGCTTTCGCGAAGTTGGAAAACACACATTTCAACTCGGCGAAGACCCGCAAACCGATCTGTTGATGCAGAAAGAAATATAAACGCAGAGATCGCTGAGTACGCAAAGGTCTTAAGAGTTATTGCCCACGAACAATGCGAATTTACGTGAATAGAAGTCCAAAAGCATGTACTCGTGCTGATTCGAGTAGTTAGTAGGCAAGTTCCTCTTGCTCTGCGAACGCAGTGGCCACTGCGTTAACCTTCTTGTCTTTTGCTGTCTGATGCATTATCGTTGCATCTGTGCGACACATTAAGAATCCGCCAAATCCTTACAACAAACATTCCGCCGAGTACATTGGTGAGCCGCCGCCGACCAAGCTTGAGGTTTTTGAGGAAACCGCGACCAAGAAGATGATCACCAAGGCCTTCGCCTCCGATTGGGAAGGCGGCTGGCGTTACACGGTCAACTGCTATCGCGGTTGTGTTCACGGATGCACATATTGTTTTGCCCGGCAGTATCACGAGTATCTTGGTTATGGAGCCGGCACCGATTTCGAGACAAAGATCGTCGTCAAGCCAAACGCACCGCAGTTGCTCAGGCAGGAACTAAAAAAGATGCGAGACGAGATGCCGCATCTCGATTTCTCGTTCGCGACCGATCCGTACCTTGCTCTCGAAGCCGAATATAAACTAACGCGGCAGTGCCTCCAAGTTTGTCTCGAGTTTCAAATTCCTGTCGCCGTGATCACAAAATCGCCGCTCGTAACTCGCGATCTCGATGTATTGACGAAGTTCAAAAAAGCTTCCGTTTTCTTCTCAATGCCGTTCCTAACCAAAGAAAAGTCGAATCCGTTCGAGCCATATACTCCTGTGCCTGAGGCGAGATTTCGTGCGATGAAAATGGTCGCGGACGCGGGCGTCGAGGTCGGCATAGGTATCGCTCCCGTAATTCCGGGCTACAACGAATCAGACATTCCGGGCCTGCTCGAACGTGCGAAAGAATGCGGTGCCTCGAGAGCGTTTATGTCGATGCTGCACCTCGATACCGATTCCATCGAGAACTATTTCGTTGAGAAAATGTTTGAGCGACTATCGCCGACCGCTGCGCAAAAGGTCATCAACACAATGAAACGCGAGCGCGGCGGAACGCTTCGTCACGCGACGTATAAAGACCGAATGACCGGCAAAACGGAGCAGTGGGAAGTCACCAAGAAGCTATTCAATTTTCACGCAAAGCGTCTTGGTTTCAATGTTCGCCAACAGGTCACGGAAGATCCGTATCACACCAGCTCGAATTTCGTTGTTTCCGATCAGCCGATTCAACAGAGCCTCTTTTAACGTAAAGCCGCAAATTCGCCAACACGCAAAGTGAAGCAATTCCGGCTTTGCGTCTCGGCGACTTTGCGACTTTGCGTTAGAATCACGTCATGGAAGATCGTATCTCAGTTTTTGAACAGATGTTGGCAGAAGATGCCGGAAACTCGTTGGTAATGTTCGGGCTAGCCAAGGAATACGAAAAGCTCGGCGAACACACTAAGGTCATCGCACTACTCGAGGAATATCTCGAAGGCTTTGATGACGAAGGCAATGCGTACGGTGTTCTCGCTAATGCATATTTACAAAATGGCGACCGCGAAAAAGCTATCGAAACGTACGAGCGCGGCATCGAGGTTGCGCTTACACACGGTCATCCTTCGATGGCGAACGAATTTAAGATGACGCTTGAAATGGACCTCGCGGATCAATAGTCCCACCAGATCCCATATGCCTTGCCGCCCGATTCTTGGCCTCGCAGCCATGTGTTCAGCCGGACGAATAGCGAATTCGCAGGCCATAGCATCGCAAAGAAAAGATACGCGGAGATCACAACCAACAACGTGGGAAGAGCAATTAGTAGCGTATAGATCAAGTACCACTCAACCAGTACGAACCCGAGCGTGATACCGAAAAGTCCAACTAGGAACGAACTAATTGCACAGAGTAATGCGTATCTGATCGCGATCATTGCCCAACGACTGTCATTATAGAAAGCACGAATGTCGGAGCCATGAAAAGGCAAGAATGCCGCTCCGACTATCATTGTCGCTATCGGACGCTGGACTATCGCACCGACAGCCATTAGCAGCATTAGGCTGCCGACGATGCTGCCGACCACCGAACCGATCAGCCAAAGGAATAGGTTCTTAAAGAACTGAATGATCGCTTTCATCGAAGGATGTCGAGGTAGTTACTGAGCGCACGCGACGATCTTAGCCGTCTTTAATCTAACGGGCTTCTCAGGCTTTTCCTCAGTAACCGGAGCCTTGTTAATTGCGTCGACGACGTCCATACCTTTTGTAACACGGCCAAAGGCGGCGAATTTGTTATCAAGATAACTCGCGGTTTCGAGCAGTATAAAGAAATCGGTCGTGGCCGAGTTTGGCTCATCAGTCTTCGCCATAGAAAGGATACCGCGTTCGTGGCGAATGGAGTTCGGTTCATCGATCAGCTGGCGCCGAGCTCGGTTTCCCATCGTCTTTGTTATCGGCGTCGTTCGGGTCCAGGCGTTGCCGCCTTGGATCACAAATCCGGGAACAACGCGGCTGAACGTTGTAGTGTCGAAAAATCCTGTAGCGACAAGATTAAGAAAATTGCGAACGGTTTCCGGAGCGCTTTCGGGAAAAAGCTCAATGTCGATCACGCCATATTCCGTGTCGAGCGAAACACATTTTGATGCCATTTCGGCAACCTTCGCAGTGTCGTACGGTTCCGCCGCAGGCGTCGGTGTTGGTCTAGTGTTGGCCTTAGGTTGGGGCGTCGGAGTTGGTGTCTGCGAAAACAGAACGCCGCCCTGAAAGGCAACAACAAATGCAATACTGACTACAAACTTTAACATCGCATCAAATTTACTGTATTTTGACTGTATAGAACAAGATACGAACAGTTGAGGTTTTTACATATGATGAAACAGATCGTTGCGATTTTGCTGCTCGCGACCGCAGCCTTTGCTCAGCGAGAACTCGGCGTCAGGCCGACAGAGACCGGTGGGCCGCTTATGTTCGAGCAGGCTGTTTTCGATGTAACCGATTATGAGATCGACGTGAAGGTCGATACGAAGGAGCGCTCGATAGTCGGCGATACGCTGATGAATGCACGGATCGTTATTCCGACCAATGTCATTGTCCTCGACCTCGACACGACATTCACGGTTTCATCGATCGAAAATTGGATGGACAAGGTCAAATGGGAACGCCGCGGTGCAAAGTTGTGGATATGGTTCCCGCAAACACTTCAGAACGGTGAACTGATCGCCATTCGAACAAAGTACAGCGGCAAACCACGCGTAGCTCCACGAGCACCGTGGATCGGCGGATTTATGTGGGAAAAAACGCCGAGTGGTGCCGATTGGGTTTCGATCGCCTTGCAGAACGACGGAGCCGATCTGTATTTCCCCGTAAAAGATCATCCTTCAGACAAGGTCGAAACGGCTTCAATGTTGATCACGGTTCCCGATCCGCTAGTCGTCGCCGCTCCGGGCGTTCTCGATTCGGTCATCAAAAATAAGGACAAGACCTCGACCTACAAATGGGAAGTCAAGAATCCAATCCCGAACTACTCGCTTGTTTTCAACGCGGCACCGTACCGCGTGATCAAAGATTCAGTCAAGAGCATTACGGGCGAAATGATCCCGATCGAGTTTTACATTTTGCCCGAAAGCTACGATAACGGGGCGAAACTGATCGCTGAAACCAAGAAATACAACGCGTTTTACGAAAAGTATCTAGGACCGTTTCCTTGGCGTTCGCAGAAGTTGGGAATTGCCGAAACGCCGCATTTGGGTATGGAACATTCGACGATGTTGGCATACGGTAACAAGTTCAATTTCAACGAGGACGGCCTCGATTGGCTGCAGCTACACGAATTCGGCCACGAATGGTGGGCAAATCTTGTTACGGCAAGCGATTGGCGTGATTTTTGGATACACGAAGGCTTTCAGTCATTCATGGACACGCTCTATATAGAGGAAACCAAGGGCAAGGCCGCCTATCTAACGGCAATGAAGAACCGAGCTCGCGGATTCAAAAACAAACAGCCCGTCGCACCTCGCGAACCGAAGATCGCCTACCAGGTCTATATGTCCGAGCCTGATTACCTAAATTCCGACGGCGACATCTATGGCAAAGGTGCGTATTTCCTGCACACTCTCAGGTATTATGTCGGCGACGAAGCATTCTTTAAGGCACTGCGGCGGATGGCATATCCCGACAAGGAAATGGAGAAAAAAACAGACGGCAGCCAAACACGCCTCGTCAACACAGACGATTTCTTAACCATCGCCGAGGCTGAATCGGGCAAGAAGCTCGGTTGGCTTTTCGAAATGTATCTGCGACAGCCAAAACTGCCGAAGCTTACAATGATGGTGTCAGGGCCGGCGGATGGCAGCGCGACGACGCTTCCACGTCAGATGATACTCCGCTGGGAGACGCCGAATAACATGCCCTTCCCGATGCCCGTCGATGTTACATACAATGGCAAAACCGAGCGAGTCGAAATGAAAGACGGCACGGCGACCATTACATTTATCGGCGCGATGCCGGTCATTGATCCCGACGGTTGGGTGTTAATAGAATTACCAAAATAGACCACGGCGGAACGTTATCCACCGTGATCTATTCAATTTAGGACCCGTCTTTAGAAGCCGTCAGATCGCGAGTTGTACTGGTCTCTTAGAGAACGGATGCGGTTGTGTGCTGCCGTCACAGCGTGTGCCTGCTCGGCAATGATATCGGCGATGTTTGCCGGTAGTGCTGCCTCAACCGCATCTTTATACGCATCCTTAGCAGCATCCTCACCACGTTCGCACTCGTTGAGGATCGAGCTCGCATCTTTGCCGGTAACTGCTGATTTCAGATCCATCCAGCCGCGGTGAAGAGATCCAAGAACTGTACTTTTAGTCTCGGGGTCACCGCCAAGTGAACGAACACTCGCCTGTAGAATACCGGCGAACTCAGATCTCTGTTGAGAAGATTCGTAGAAGGTCTTCTTTAGTTCAGCATCTTCAACGCCTTCGGCTGCATTCTTGAACCCTTCCTGACCGTCCTTACAGATCTCGATCAATCCGTTGAGTCTTGAGATGACATCGTCATTACCCTCGATCGCAGCCGTTTCGTCAGAAAATTGTTCAGCTCGGGCTGTGCCAGTCGTTTCATAATCTATGTTCATATTATTTCCTCCGAGTTTTATCATCGTGGCCTATGCCACGTATCAAATGTTAATTGATGCGAGGAAATAGTAATGTCAGGTAGCGAACAAAGAGCGTAAGCGGACTTTGCAATTTGCGAAACTCTATCGAGCCTAGATTCGGTGTAACCTAGTATTCACGTTGGAGCCCGTGCAAAGAAATAGAGGTTGCGTTCATCATATAGCTAATGACTAGAAGTCTGCGGAAAATGCCTTGTCTCCTGTCGTTCGTGCTCCTTGCATTGCTGGGAAGCCAGAGTTTGGCCCAAAGTGGCCGTGTCACGCCGACGCCGACGCCCGAAGAACCGATCAAGGTTGAGACTGAGGAGATAAAGCTGAACGTGCTTGCATTCGATTCGCAGGGGCGTTTCTTCAAGGATGTTTCAGCGAACGATCTTGTTATCACCGAGAACGACATACTGCATCAGCCTGCTAGTGTTCGCCGAATTCCCGCAAATGTTCTCATTGTCTTAGACACCGGCGGCGAGATGCGATATCTCAAAAGCCTCGACAAAACGCGTCAGGTTGCCAGGGCTCTCATCGGTGCTCTCGGTGCAGAAGACAATGTTGCGATAATGCAATACGCCGACACTGCGGAGCTGATCGATGAATTTACCAATGACCGAAGGCGCACGCTCGACGCCATAATGAAACGTACTAAGTTCGGTCGCGGCTCGGCGTTGATCGAAGCTGTGACGATGGCAACCGACATGCTTCGCAATCTGCCGGTAGACAATCGCCATCTCGTTTTCATCACCGACGGCACCGACGGTCGTAACCGAAGCAGTGCAAGGTTTGATGCATTTCAAAAGTTGATGGCAACCGACATTAGCGTTCATGTCTTTAGTTATACATCGATGGAATCGACCGATATCGAACCGCGAACTAAAGGCATTTCCAAATCGCCGCCGCCAAAAGCGATGCCGGACGAAGTTGCCAAACAACTGCCAAATGGCGCTCGCGACGTTGCGACCGCGCCAAAGATGGTGACCATAAACACTGACCGCACCTTCATACGAAGCATGAAGGCCCGCAAAGCTTCGCTCGATGTTGCCGAGGCCGAGTTGCGAAAGTTGGCTGACAGCACGAACGGTGAATTCATCTTGCCAACATCAGTCGACGAGATGATCGAAAAGGCACCGCTTGTCGCTCGAATGATCGACTCGGCATACGTCGTTACATACGTGCCGAAAGTGCCCATTGTAGCAACTCGAGGACTTGCAGAACGAAAGATCGAGGTCACGTCAAAGCGTCCAGGTCTTGAAGTTCAGGCACGGCGTCGGTTGTTGGTACAGGAAACCAAATAGCTTGACAGTGTTTACAATTAGAATTATTCTAATTTGTAAGTATGAAAGTTGGCGAAATAAAGGAATTAGGACTAACTCGTCAGCGCGAGACTGTGCTCGACGTTATTCTGTCCAGCCACGAGCACTTGACTGCGAATGAGGTCTTTGCCGAAGCGAAATCAAAACTGCCAACGATCTCATTTGCGACCGTTTATAACAGCCTGAGATTTCTAAAAGACGCCGGTCATATCGCCGAGATCCAGTTCGGAAATGGTGCCAGTCGATTCGACAAATGTACGCATCGACACGATCATGCGCTTTGTACCTCGTGCGGAAAGCTTGTTGATATCGAAATGGAAATACCTGCGGATATCGTCAAGAGAGCAGCAAAATACTCGAACTTCCAGCCTGAAACGCTCGAATTCACACTTCGAGGCCTTTGCCCTCAATGCAGTTCGAACTAGAAAAGCAAGCTCAACGCCCAATCGAGCAACGCCGAAATTATATAGACGCTGACGAGCACCGAACCCAACAGAAGTAAAACAAGCCCAGCCATCAGTCCGAAAACAAATGCATAGTCACTGGTGGTTCCCTTGCCATGACCGGCGGCTCGAGAGCGGATCAGATCCATGTTCTGCCTGTTCGCCTTCCAAACAAAATCGAACGCATCACCGAGGAACGGTATCATGCCAACGACGTAATCAAGCCCGATATTGAACGCCATCCTTAGCAGCGTGATCTTCGGAACGCCATAGCGACCCCCCGCGAGCAAGATGTAGAAGGACGGAAACATCGTCAGCGTATCGCCAACGTTCGGAACCAGACCGATCAACGAATCCAGTCCAAACCGCCAACCGGTTCCGGGTACCTTGAACAGCCCGTCTAGATAAAACGACAGATCATCAAGGCCTTTTTCGATCTCGATTTGCTTTTGAATGTCAGATTTGCTCATCTGCTTTTGCTCTAAGTTTATCTAAAGCCTTTAATATCTCTTTTCTGTTCTTTGCTGCCCCGATCCACTTGGGCAACTTGCTCAAAAACGAATTGCGGCCCTTTTTTGTGCGTTCACGGAGCGTCGCGTTAACATACGATCTAAGCATTTCCAGATGTTCCAGGTTGTATGCCCACAATGTCTCTCCGCAACACGGCGTCTGCAGCCAAAGCGGAAATCGGAAGTACCAATCCATGGGGCCGCCAACTGAGATCTGTTTTCCGAGCCATTCGGCACGATTCATACAGTTATGGCAGACGAATCGTCTGGGAGCAAAAAACCGCTCGCTTGCGCGCGTTGGTCGTTCGTCTAGATACGTTATTAGGCCTCGGCCCGAACATTTCGGGCAAGCCACGAGAAATTCATCACCCAAATCATAGACTTTCGTACCCGTGTCGACGAAACGTTCGCTTACCTTTTCATTATTAATCTCCAGCGTCACTACTACACACGACCTATTTTCCAAGTATCACTACTTTCAAGATCTTATCTCCACGAGCGATCTTGTCGACCACCATCATGTCTTTGTCGTTTACGTAGCCGAAGACCGTGTAACCGCCGTCGAGGTGTGGTTGTGGGCTGTGGGTGACGAACCACTGCGAGCCGCCAGTATCTTTGCCCGAAAGGGCCATGCCGACTACGCCGCGATCGAACGGCAGCATATTCATTTCGCAGCGGATCGACCAGCCCGGGCTGCCGTTGCCGTCGCCGCGAGGGTCGCCGTCCTGCATCACAAAATTCGGGACAACTCGATGTACCGCGAGTCCGTTGAAATAACCGGCACGTGCGAGCTTGACCCAATTATCGACCGTCAGTGGTGCTTCTTCAGGATTGAAAACGATAGTGAACGCTCCCTTTTCCGTCGTCAGCACAGCCTTGATCGAGCCATTTTTGCGCGATAGCGCTCGGCGATAATCAAGATCTGTGTTCAGGACCTGCCCTAGTTTCGTTCCAAAAACGGGAACGTATTTCTGCACTTTGTCTTGTCCCTGCTCACGCGATTGCTTTAGCATGAACGGAATTCCGGGCGACGTTTTCTCGAGTTCTTTGTCTTCGAGCAATTCGAACGCTTTCTTACGAACCAAATAGTCACGCGAGTTCAGAGCCATCAGCAGCGAACCAACAGCCGCCTTTTTATCAAGCTTCGCGAGTGCGTCAAGTATCGCCAGCATCGCGTCGTTGTCCCGTTTGTCTTTCAGCATCGAAACGGTGAACGCCTTTTGGACCGCGTCGAAATTCTCTTTCGAAAACGGCCTCTCTCCGAGTAGCAACGCGGCGGCGGCTCGAACGAAAACGTCACCGTTTTCCATCTGGCCGCGAAGTATTTGATCGAGATTGTCCGGTTTTAACGCTGCTTGTGCTTGCATCAGGTCCGGCATTGCCATCATCGTCTTGCCCTGGTCCTTAACAGCAACACGGGTAGCCATGCTCGAAATGAACGCTGTCAGCTTCATTCCTGCTTTAGCGTTCATGTCGTCGCTCTTAAGACTCGCGATCTCGCCAAATCCCTGTGCGTAAGCCGAAGCGACACGAAAATCCCTGTAAACGCTCGGTGGCGTTTCCATTGCGATGTATCCATTCGGCGAAACTCTTGCATATGCGACCATCGTTTCCGAGCTGATGTGCTTGTCCGCATTTGCGAGTTTCGTCAAGAAGGCAAGCGTCGCCGCATCGTCTGTTCCGGCACGTAAACGCCCAACAGTGGTCGCGATCTCAAGCAGTTCGTTTTTCGGTAACGGTACCTCGATCGGCTTCAACACACGTTTCTCGCCGGGCTTGAGCGGCATCGGATCGCCGTGCATCGGAATCAACATCTGAGTTCCGCGTTCGATCAACTTGTCCACTACGCTCGCATCTTTCAATGCCGCCAGCGAACGAATACACGCCACACGAACCCGCAGATCGTCGCCGTTTATCGCATAATCGACGAGGAGCGGCAACGCCTCTTTATCCTCGGCTGCTCCGAGCACGCGAGCCGCATTTGCACGAACGACCGCATCAGGATCTCGCCGCAACAGCCCGCGAATGTCGCCCAATCGCTGTTTCGAACGCAACCGCGTCAACGCATTCAACGCGTCAGCACGAACCCTCGCGTCGTCGCTACCGAGCATCTTAGCCACGGCAACATCTCCGCCGTCAGGCCGCGTTCTCAAAACAGCCGTCGCTGCGGCCATCAGAACTTCGCTTTTCGGTGACGGGCTTTTCAGCTCATCTTCGATCACGCGAACGATCGCCGCTTTCAGATCTTTCAGACTCTCGTCTTTCGCATTCGCCGCAACTATCTTGCCCGCCGCCTCGACCGCTCGTGATAGCAAAACAGCGTCACGCTGCGAAAATCCCGATTCAGCCTTCAAAACGTCGAGCACAGCACTGCCGCCTTCAGCCGCTTCGATCTCGCCAAGAGCAAACACTACGGTCGAAACCACTTTCCCCAAATTAGAGCTCTCCATCAGCATCGCCGCCAACGCCGGCACCGCACGCTTGTCGCCAATTCGTCCCGCCGCCATCGCCGCCCGCTCTCGAACTGCCGCATTCGGCGACTTGAGCAACGCTTCGAGAGCCTTGTCATAATTTCTCGAATCCTCAGCCCTGAGGATCTGGATTCCGACATTCAGCGGAACCTGCGAATTCGACGTGAACGAAAGGAGAACGATCGTGGCGAAAGCCAATAGTATGTTCTTCATGATAATTGCAACCAGTTTAAGCGTTTGCTGACGGTTCCACAAAACTCGTGGAACTTCGGTTTGGTCTCCAGCCCGACTTCTGTTACAAATCGGATATGGAGATCAAACACGTTGAATTGAGCAGAAAAGGTGCCTTCATCGTCAAAGGCGATCACGGACGTCTCGCAGAAATGACGTATGTTGCGGCCGGTGATGACGCTTTCATAATCGACCATACGTTTGTCGATGAGAGTTTACGAGGACAAAAGGTCGGTAACAAATTAGTCGAGGCTGCCGTTGAATATGCTCGCCAAAAACACCTGAAGATCTATGCTACCTGCCCGTTCGCATTAAAGGTTCTGACCAATACGCCGGAGTATCACGATGTATTTCAGCCGTGATCGATCAACTGATAGGTTCGAAATTATTTTCAACCTTGGTCAGCTTAAACATGGCATTAACGCCGAACTTGATCAACTTTCCTTGTCGATTTGCTTTGTATCTCTGACGGTAGAAAGCAGGTGTCTTGCCGGTTTTGACGGATACCTTCCATGCTGATTCAGGTGTGCCGTCCATTGACTGCTCAGCTTGAAACCAGCCGAGAATTTGCGGTTTCAACTTATCAAACTCAATGATCTCGACGCCGACGCCACCCTTGCCCTGGTGCAATCCGCCACCAAATGAGAGAGCTAATTCGTCTATCCCATTTGAGTTCAGATCGGAGATCGTGTTTATCCTGATAGCCCAGCCGCTATTTTCGCCCCAGATGCCCACAAGCTTTGCATCCTCGAAAATGACAACCGCGACGATACCAAGCCCGTTCCCGGTTACACAAACTTGATACAACGCGGCCTTTTGAACAACACCTTTCTTAGTAAACGAGCCGCTAACCTCGCCCAGCAATTCCGGATCGACGTTGCAGCCCTCAGCATTGTACTTTGCCTTTAGTTTCGGAAGAACCACCTCGTCATAAACAGATGCTTCATCATCCGGCAACGCCGGAACTTCGTCCATTAACTGGATGGTAGGGTCGTGAATGATGAGCGTCTTTTGGGCGATGACCGGTGAAGCCGCAAAGACGAGCAGCATAAAACATGACAAGGATAATAGTCGCATATTCTGCAAGGATAGTTCATAGTTCGTAGGCAAACAACATTTGATTGCCGACACGTTTCTGCTTAGGCTAATAACTGATGGTAACTCCGCGAATCTCAGCATCTAGCTATTCGAACACAGCTCCGCTAGTATGGTCGTTCCTCTATGGCTTCGGTCGCGGCAGCGTCGAACTGATAATGGACAACGCTCCTGCGCGGTCGGCTGAATTGCTGGCTCAAGACCGTGTAGATGCGGCCCTAGTTCCCGTGATCGCCTACCAAATGCTCGACGACGTAAGGCTCGTGCCTGATGTTTGTGTTGGCGCAAAGAAACGAGTTCAGAGCGTCTGTCTCGTGACCAAGGGCGAGGAATTAGCGGACGTTAGGAGCGTCGCGCTCGATGTTTCGTCGCGAACTTCTGTAGTTCTAACTAAGGTGATCTTTCGCGAGTTTCTCGGATTCGAACCGACATGGCACGATGCCCAACCCGACATCAACGCAATGGTGGCTACTAACGATGCAGCATTGATCATCGGCGATCCTGCTTTGGCTTTGTCAGAACCGGGCGCGATTGCGACTGAATTACGCACGTTCGATCTTGCCGAACTTTGGCATCAACATTCAGGCCTCGGATTTGTTTTCGCAATGTGGATGACGCGGCGATCAAATATCTCGGTCGATTTCGTAGCGGCTCGTGACGAAGGCATTCATAACCTAGGGCGCATTGCTCGAAATTACGCCGAGAACATCGGCATCGACGAGTCTGCAATGTTGTCGTACCTAACGGACAGCATCTCGTATTCGGTCGACGACAGTATGCGTCAGGGCATGGAGTTGTATTTCTCGCTCGCCGAAAAGCATGGTTTGATCGAAAAAGATCGGCCGATTGACTATATTTAGTTTCGGCTGCAAGTTTCAAATCGCGTCTCCGTTCTCAATTGCAACGAAGGAGACCTATTGGCAATGAAACAATTTATCGGACTATTTCTAACGCTCGGGATCGGGGCATTTACGTTGGCAGCAATCGGTGTTTTTCTAAATGCAGCTTTTGGCCTGAGCATCGGCATGAAAGGCGAAAAGTTACCTGACGATCCGGTGATCGGCGTCGTGTTTTTGGTAATGGCCGGCGTATTTGCTCTTGTTGCGTGGCTAGTAAGCCGCAAGGCGGCTAAGGAAGATCAGATCTGATCGGTGTAAGGGTTTTGCCGAAGCGTTTCGGCGATCTCGCTTTCGAGCCGCTCGGCAAATTGCTCGTCGGCTCGGCGCATCAGCTCAAGCTGATGCGAAAATATCATTCGGCGACAATCCTGATCTTCAGTTCGATTGGCAAATTCGTACGCGACTCCTTTCCAAAAAGTAACGTCTTTCAACATCCAATACGCCATCTCGCGAACGTCCGGCGTCGAACGTATGCTAAGGTCGAGCCCCCGTTCGGTGACGATGTAATGGTATTGACCGTCCGAAAATTCGACATGCGGACTGCCGTCATCAGTACGTTCGGTTTGAATCGAATAAATGCCATCGAATGACTTAATTCGTTGAGAAAGCCGGTTGTATTCGGCTCGCAGTTCTTGAAATTCGTTAGTCATTTCTTGATCAATAGCGCATTCACAAGATTCAAAATAATTACGCCGATGCCAAAGATCCAGACCGGCAAAAAGAAAAGATAGCCGCCCATCGTGGATGCCGTCAGCCATTTCGGTTTGCCGAGGCTGCGAGATCGTAGACCAAGGTCGAGAACGATCAAGACCAAACCGACCGATGACATCGCAACGGCATCGGGCAATCGCAAAAGATACATTGGTAGCGCAATGATCAAAGCGGACGCGACCACCATTCCAAAACCAATCAAATTTCCATTCACGAACATCTATAAAAACTCCTCCGCTGCTCGAAGAACGTTTTGTCCGGAGAATATTTGCAATGTTTAGAACATCGGCCGACGAAGTTCTTCGTAGAGGATCTTGTCAACGACCTTGCCGTGTTCTTTAAGGTGCTCGGTTATGATCAGGCTGTGTTCGATCTTTTTGTCGATATCTTTTAGCGTTCCGATGTAGTAGAGTAGCGAACGCATTTTGCCTTCGGTCAGAGAATGGAATAGCTTGTCGGCTTCCGGGTCCTGATTGAGAACCTCTTGAAACTCCTCCGGCATCGCCATGCCGTATTTGCTTTCGTCCATCCAGATCTCGATATCAACGGTTTCGCCAACCTCAAGACCGAGTTCGGTGCGGCGTTTTTTGTTGACCATTATGTAGAAGATCTCGCCCCAAGGCATCAGTGCGCATTGGAATGGTTCGGTGCCACGGATCGAGCAAAGAATACGTTTTGATTTGCCCGTAAATTTCATTTTCTCAACGATCGGCTTTTCAACGACGAGAAAATGCCAGCCGCCGCCTTGTTCAGCGGCGTTTATGAATGGGACTCGAAGTTTCAGCTTTTTCGCAGACTTAGGCATATCACTAGTCAGACTTTCATTCGCGATTTGTTAGAATTATAGCTAAATGGGCAAGGATATACAGCCAATACTAGATAAAGCTTTGGGCGGCGAACGCCTATCAACAGAAGACGCAACGGTATTGCTCGAATCGAACGATTTCGTACGGATCGGGCTCGCTGCAGACGAAATTCGCCAACGCAAGAACGACCCCAACGTCGTTACGTACATCATCGACCGCAACATCAACTATACCAACGTTTGCAACGTCGTCTGCACGTTCTGCGCGTTCTATCGCCGACCCGGAAAGCCGGAAACTTACGTCCACTCGATCGAGGAGATTTGTTCGCGGATCGACGAGACGATCGCACTCGGCGGCACGGGCGTGCTGATGCAGGGCGGCTTGCATCCTGATTTCAATATCGAATGGTACGAGGATCTGTTATCGACATTGCATTCGAAGTATCCAAACTTTCAGCTTCATTGTTTCTCGCCGCCTGAGATACATAACATTTCGCTGATCTCGAAGCTAGATTACGAAACTATTCTGCGTCGTCTGAAGGCTGCAGGCCTAAACTCAATGCCCGGAGGCGGCGGCGAGATTCTCGATGACGAGGTCCGTAAACGCGTCTCGACCAAATGCACGACGCAAGAGTGGCTCGACGTGATGCGTGCCGTTCACAAGGTCGGGCTCATCTCAACCGGCACGATGATGTTCGGTATCGGCGACCGCATCGAGCATCGCGTTCGACATCTCGATCGCATTCGCGAGGTACAGGACGAAGCTCTCGCGGCAAAGGCCGACGACCCGAATTACGGCGAGTTTACGGCATTCATCCCGTGGACATTTCAACGCGAGAACACGGCTCTAGGACGCAAGATCACTGAGGAACCGACCGGTATCGATTACCTGAAGATGCTGGCTGTCTCGCGTCTGTTTCTCGACAATATTCAACACATCCAAGCCTCGTGGCTCACCCAAGGCATTCGTCTCGGCCAGGCATCCTTGCGTTTCGGTGCCGACGACATGGGCTCGATCATGATCGAAGAAAACGTAGTCTCCGCCGCCGGTGCCCACAACGAAGCCAACGAACGCGACCTCCGCTACCAGATCCGCGAAGCCGGCTACCGCCCCCAACAACGCGACATCCTCTACAACTACATCGACCGCGAAAACGTTGATTCGCTAGACACTAGTGACTCGATGAAGCTGAAGCAACTAAGCGTGGCGTTTGCGGACTAAGCGGAGGCGTACGGTTCGTATGAACAAAGACACCAAAACCTACAACGACAAGCTAGAGCCAGAGGACAAGAAGATCTGCGATACTCTTGCGAGGTTGATCGACAAGATGTTGCCGGAGGCTGAGTGCAAGATCTGGCATGCGCATCCTGTTTGGTTTTTGGATGGGAATCCTGTGGTTGGCTACAGCAAGTTGAAGGACGCTGTGCGGTTGTTGTTTTGGAGCGGCGATAGTTTTGAGGAACCGAATTTGGTTAGCTTTGGTAAATTCAAGTCGGCTGATATTCGCTACACATCGGCGAGGCAGATCAACAAAGACGACGTTTCTCGATGGCTCGAGAAAGCTCGGGATATTCAGTGGGATTATAAGAATATCGTCAAACGCAAAGGGCGTTTGGATAGATTGAAATAGAATCGGCCGAATTGTCACTAATTCCAGAGGAGATTTTTTTCTATGTTCAAAAAAGTATTGTTCATGATCTCGGCGATGGTTCTGATTTCGTCGGTCGCATTTGCAGCCGATTGGTCAAACACCATCGCAGCGGTGACGCACAACGGAGCTTTGTATTCGATCGAGAAGAGCGGCGCTTTGTACCGGACCGATCTATCGACCGGAAATTATGTTCAGGTCGGCAAATCAGAGTTTGCAAACACCGCAAAGATGTTCTCGGGGCCAAAGAACCTGTTCACGATCGAGACTGACGGAACGCTTTATCGCATTGAACCTTCGAACGGTGCGTGGGTTCGCGTTGGCAAGGCCGGCGATTACAAAGGTACGGCCGCAGGCGTGTTTTCGGGCACAAGACTGTACACCGTTTCGAACGGCGCATTGTACGGTTCGAATCCGATCAGCGGTGCTTGGACTCAGGTCGGCAAGGCTGAGTTTGGCGGCACGCGATGGCTGTTTGGCGGCGACAATCAACTGTTCTCGATCGAAAGCGACGGCAGCATGTATCGCATCGATCTGAACGGTTCGTGGGGACGCATAGGCAAGGCGGGCGATTGGAAAAACACCAAAGCCGGAGCCGCAATGAACGGTATCATCTACACCGTCGAAACTGGCGGAGCGTTGTATGCGACCAACCCCGACATGGCGACTTGGAAACAGCTTGGTAAAGCCGAGTTCGCAAACACGATGTTCCTCTTTGCCGAAGGCGGCTGGCTATACACAATGGAGAAAGGCGGCCTTTACAAGGTCAGCCCAACGGACGGTACTTGGTCGCAGATAGATAAATAATACGTGGCGGCAAA
>JAEUQI010000220.1 GCA_016789145.1 Blastocatellia bacterium
TCTCGATCTCACGTTTTTTGATAATAGGCATAAATTTATGACTGGAGGGCAAGCATCCCTGCTTGCGACTGGAACGGCGAGCATCCTGCTTGCCGGAATACTAAGAGAGCAAGCAGGGATGCTTGCCGTTCCAGTCATTTGTAGGCACTGCTGAAAGGCCATTCTTCGGGCGATTCACATAATCCTGCTTTTACCGGATTGTTTTCAATATACTTTATCACCGCTGCGCAGTGTCGTGAATTTCGAATGTAACGGTCAAACGACTCGTGCATCCAGAATTGGCCCGTGCGGCCGAGCATCTTGTTCGCCTTTTGCGCCGTGAAGGATTTGATCGAGTGCATTATGTCAGGGAGATGTTCACCTTCGAACTGTTCGAACAGAACATGAACATGATTTGGCATGATCACCCAAGCTATAAGTCGATACTTTGTACCGTTATGAAACAACAGAGCGGTGACGATCATTTCCGCGATCTCTCGAATGCCAAGCCAACATTCGCCATAACCTGAATCTAAGAACTTCTCGATCTTCTTTCTAAACTCGGCATCAGACTTTGCGATCTCTGACCATTCCTCAAGTAGTGACTGCGGCATCGAGTCGGCTAATCTAAAAGTGACAAACTGCCAGTGTTTGTTTGCGTCGAGGTGAGGAAGATTTCCGCGTGCGTGCCAGCCGTAGTCGGATCTGGAGGTCTTTGGCTTGTATATATTGTCGAACTTCATGACTGGAATGGCGAGCATCCTCCTTGCCGTTCTTTTCTTTGCGATATTGGCACGAAAGAAATTAAGAGGCAAGCAGGGATGCTTGCCGTTCCAGTCATAGCTTCATATACTCCGTCCAATTGAACAGCCACGTCGCGTAGAGGTTTGCGAGAAATGCG
>JAEUQI010000221.1 GCA_016789145.1 Blastocatellia bacterium
CTTCCTGCGTCGGTTTGTTGTAAAACGGTGCGACTATCAGTGCAGCGTCTGCTCCCGCTTCACGGGCACGTCGTGTGAAATCTATGGTCGCGGCCGTATTGTTGCTGCCCGTTCCCGCTATGACATGTGCTTTGAGCCGACGAGCTACAGACACTGCGTTTTTGATCACGTTCAGACGTTCCGCGTCGTCCATCGTCGCAGATTCGCCAGTCGTCCCGCATGGCACGAGTATTTTCACGCCGCCTTTTACCTGGCGTTCGCACAGCTTGATAAAAACCTCATTGTCTACGCTCCCGTCCCTATTAAAAGGCGTCACAAGCGCAGTCGCGGTGCCTGTCATCCAATCGAGTTTGGTTGTCATAACGAGAGATTATAGCAGAAATAAAGATCGAAATAGATTCTCCCATGAGTTGCCACTAGCTTCAGCTAGTGGTTAAGGTTGTGTTGAATATTTCCGGGCTTTAGCCCAAACAGTTTGCGGGCTAAAGCCCGCGGAGAATCTATGGGCATCACTGTCCACTAGCTAAAGCTAGTGGCAACTCATTAAAGCCAAAACGATGCTATAATTCCGCTGTTCTGACGCTAAATAAAACATATGAAGACACTACTTTTCCTATGCGTCGCGGTTGTTTTCCTGTTTGTTCCGGAAGCCATCGCGCAGAAAGCATCAACGATGACGGTCTGCGGCGATCCTGGTGCGGCTTGTCCGAAACGTGCGGCGTTTCGCGACGAAGACATCCCGTTCAACCACACTGAATTCTCCGTCGTCGCCGAGACCGCACCGTTTTACGCCGTTATCGTCAAGAGTGCGAAACTTCCCGACGACGGTGATTGCGAGAAGACGCCGACGGATTTCGACCGTTCGAGCCTTCAGTTC
>JAEUQI010000222.1 GCA_016789145.1 Blastocatellia bacterium
CACCGTTCGATAGTTTCCGAGCTTTCGCGAGACAATTTCTATTGTTAATTCCTCAATAGGAAATGCTCCGCAGAGTGCACGAGCTTTTACCTGATTTCATCCAACGTTTTGCTTTTTTCGAAAATACTTCTTGACAAGCAATTTCTTCCCATGTTAAAACTCTCAACTTGCCGCGCGGTTTGCGGCGATTTTTTTGGAGATAAAAAAGTGATTCGAAGATCGATAAATAACACGAACCTGTTTGCAGGCGCTCCGGCAACGCAAGGAATGCGTTCCGATTTAGCCTGGGACGGATTTGTGTCTACGAACCTCGAACAGCGGAATTATCAACCAAAACCGAGCGGCATAGGACGCACGGAACAACTAGATTGACACAGCGGGAGCGGCGTTCCCGCTCCCGAAACATCGAAAGATAAGACGAATAATTTCGTCACGAAGTTTTTTGGAGCGGTTACGCGAGGATTCATTGGGAATCAGGTGTAGCCGCTCCTTTTCTTTTGATGTTTGACAATTGAATCGTCGTAAAACACGCACCGGCCGCCTGTTGGTGAAGGCAGGCAGTCTGTAAAGCTGGCGCTCGCAGGAGCTATGAAGGTTCGAATCCTTCCCGGTGCATTTTTCTAATTTTTCAAATATGGGGACGTAGCTCAATGGAATCAGAGCATCTCGCTACGAACGAGAAGGTTGTAGGTTCGAGTCCTTCCGTCTTCACCACAAATTTAAGGGGATGAATGCAAAGCGTCGAGCGATCAGTTTTTCAAGCTGAGCCTAGCGGGTTCGAGTCCCGCCTTCCCTGCCAAGTCACGAGGATTTCGGGGTCGTCTAATCGGAAGGACGGCTGACTTTGAATCAGCAAATATAGGTTCGACTCCTTTCC
>JAEUQI010000223.1 GCA_016789145.1 Blastocatellia bacterium
GTCACGATCATGCGCACGGTTTCCATGAGCGAGAAGGCGCGTTCGTTGCGCTCGCCCGGCTCAAACGTGGACACCATGCGTCGGATGGTCGATGCGACACCCGTCGTGTGGACGGTGGAGAACACCAAGTGACCCGTCTGCGCGGCTTCAATGGACGCGGAAATCGTTTCGCGGTCGCGCGATTCACCGACAAGGATAATTTCAGGCTTGCGGCGCAGCGCGTTACGCACACCGGCCGCGAAGGTCGGGATGTGGCGCGGCACTTCGGTCTGCGCCACCAGCGAGCGGCGCGAGATGACCGAGTCGTAGGTGAATTCGATCGGCGCTTCGTAGGTCAGCAATTTTCCGCAGCCGTGATGCGATTCAATCAGCGAACGGATGCCCGCCGCCAGCAGCGTCGATTTACCCGAGCCTGTCGGGCCGGTCACAAGAACAATTCCGTTTCTGGGGCGCCAGCCGTCGATGATTTCTTTTTCGATTTTCAACTGCGCGAAGGTGGGCGGCGCGGAAGGCAGCACACGCATCGTGATCTGCACGCCGTCGCGGCCTTCGGCGAGGATCGCCGTGATGTTGACGCGGAAGCGCGAACGCGTGAAGCGGTCGGTCATGACTTCGTACGCCAAGTCGATGTCGGAACCGCCGGCCAGAATCGCGAGCGCTTCCGTGCCGTACAGGCGCGTGACGAAGGTCACAATGTCGGCGGCGTCGAGCGAACGGTAGGTGACAGGATAAAGAGAACCGCCGATTTCGCACATGACGGGGCGGTTGGTCTGGATCGATACGTCCGACGAGCCCTGTTTGATGCACCAGAGCAGGAACGGGTCGATATGCGTCTCGTTGAATCGGTCAGGTTCCGCAGGCCAGGTGGACTTGAG
>JAEUQI010000224.1 GCA_016789145.1 Blastocatellia bacterium
AACTCTCAGTCCAGCCCAACTTTGGCTCTCGCCGGTGCTTATTGCCGAAACCAGAACCCCTTTTCAGCGTCCCTTGCGATCTCCGCGTTAAGAAACTGACCACAACGCAGAGATCATAGAGGCAACCTGTCCACTAGCCTTCGTTCGACAGCATCTGAACTCCGCAAGTCAAACAATAAGCCCTCAAACAAGGGCTTTTTCGATTCTTTGGCCGCGGAGTGGCGAGGTCACTGTAGCCGTGGGTGACAACCCACGTAAATATGGCCGTTCGGTCGGCGTCGTCGCGTAGCGATGGTTCAACTATCCCCCGCGCTCGCCAATCGTCGCGATGCGACGCGGAATTTATCGTAACCGCGACCGTGGGTTGCCACCCACGGCTACAATCAAACGTCGCTCCGCGACGGAAAGATACTTCGCCCAAAACCGCCGCATTATTGACACGCCCCCGAAACCAATCGTAAAGTACTCGCATCAAACAATCGCCGTCCCAAGATGATGACTACTCATAAGAATCGCAATTTCGTAGGCCTAACACCGATTGTTAAAGTTAAAGGTATGAAATGCGTCGGTCTCCTCATCCTCTTGATCGGTAACTATCTGATTGGTTGTGCGACGAATACGACTAATGAAATCGCCCTTGTGCCGGCGAATTCTCCGACCGAAAGCCCGTTCCCCACGCCTACTCCGATCGCCTTGAACAGATCTTTGTTTGACAAAAAGCCTCAGTATTTATGCGATCGACTCTCGGAACTCAAGCACATGCCAAAGGATCGGGACGAACCTTCGGGCGATGCTATCTATGATGCCCTCCGAAACGATCACTACTACTCATTACCGTGCCTCGTCGAAAAGATCACAGATACGCAACCAGTTG
>JAEUQI010000225.1 GCA_016789145.1 Blastocatellia bacterium
GGGGAATATTCTGGACGCTGAACGATGCCGGTCGAATGCGAGCGATCAAAAGATAGGAGCCGGTTCATCACTCACACAGGAACTCAGCCCGGCTCCCCGACGCCTGCCAATGACGCATCTCTGAATTTAGAGCATGCCTTCGATCGGGCTGCTGGCTGTCGCGTAGAGCTTGCGCGGAATACGTCCGGCCTTATAAGCCAGTCGTCCGGCCCAGACACCATACTTCATGGCCTCGGCCATCGCGATGGGGTCCTGCGCGCCGGCGATGGCGGTGTTCATCAGCACCGCATCCGCTCCATATTCCATCGCCAGCGCGGCATCGGATGCCGTTCCGACTCCGGCGTCCACAATGATGGGCACCTTGACCGTTTCCATGATGATCTTGAGATTGTACGGATTACGGATCCCGAGCCCTGAGCCGATCGGAGCCGCGAGCGGCATCACCGCGGGACAACCGATGTCCACTAGCTTCTTGGCAACGATCGGGTCATCGTTGGTATAGGGCAGGACGATGAACCCTTCTTTGATGAGGATCTTGGCCGCCTCGATCAATCCCGCAGTATCCGGGAACAGCGTCTTTTCATCACCCAGCACTTCGAGTTTCACCAGATCGGACACGCCGGCGGCGCGAGCCAACCGGGCATACCGGACGGCATCTTCCACCGTGTAACAACCGGCGGTGTTCGGCAGAATGATGTATTTTTTGGGATCGAGATAATCCAGGAGATTTTCCTTGGACCGATCCGTGATATTCACTCGACGAACCGCCACCGTCACCACGTCCGCACCGGAGGCATCGATGGCCTTCTTGGTCTCGACAAAGTCTTTATACTTACCGGTCCCCACCCAGAGGCGGGACTT
>JAEUQI010000226.1 GCA_016789145.1 Blastocatellia bacterium
TAGCGGCCGGCGACGGTCGCCCCGACCAGCGGGTCGACCGCGGCGCTCCTCTCCGATCTGGCGATCGGTGCAGACTTTCGCCGGGTGCTCATTCGACGCCCGCCGATGGTATCCCCAGCGCTCGCGGCTGTCTGCTGAAGATTGGCCGCCGGCGACCGCCCTGGCCGCAGACACGTGGTTCACCGCCCGGCCAGCGGTCCTCGGAGATCGCGGGGGTGCGCAGACGCGCAGCCCCTCCCAGCTCGTCCGGCTTGCATCACGCCTCGATCCGTCGGCTCGCGCCGGGTCGTTCGGGTCGACGCAAATCCGTCGAGCAGCAGCTCAAAACCCCTCGGGGTCCGAGGACCCGGAGGGGCGTTGAAGCGAGAGGCCTGGGCCGGAATTGAACCGGCGTATAGAGCTTTTGCAGAGCTCTGCCTTACCACTTGGCTACCAGGCCGAGGACGGTGGGTCTAACAAAAAACGCGGCGCCGGGCAAGAGCCTCGGCGCCGAGTTTGGTGACCTGTCCGTGGGAGCGGGAGTCCGGGCGGGAGGTCAGGCCCACGAGAGGCCGTGATCGCCGATCACAGGCCGTCCAGCGGATCGTCGACGTTCTTCTTGACGGTGATGCCGCCCTTCGACTTCTCGGGCTTCGGATCGTCGCCGCCGCCGCTGCTGCCGCCGGAGGTCTTGCGGGTGCGGGTCTGCTTCTTGGTGTTGTCGGCGAGCTGAGCGTCGAGCGCGGCCTTCTCGGCCAGCAGGCGCTGCTTCTCGGTCTCGTCGGTGACGTTCTTCAGGCGCTCGTCGAGGTCCTTCTTCTCCTTCTCGAGGCGGTCCTGCTCGTCCTTCAGGCCCTTCAGCTCGGCCATCAGGGCGTC
>JAEUQI010000227.1 GCA_016789145.1 Blastocatellia bacterium
CGTTCGGGTAGAGAAAACGTTCCACAGAAACACGCTGTTTTCGACCTCGTGAAACATGCCGCGGACAGCAAGAACGCCGCGAACGGCAAGAACGCTCCGGACAGTGCGGACAGCCGGAACGCGGGCTTCCAGCCCACAGGTAATGTTTCATGAAACACGCCGCGGACAGCAAGAACGGCAAGAACGCGAAGAACGCTTCGGACAGCGGGAACGCCGCGAATATAAAGAAGCCGCCTTTTCAGACGGCCTCTCGGGTGATGTTAAGGGTTGACGAGCTAACTATTTACGTGGAAAACGTTCGTCCATCATTGCTGTTTGGTAAACGAAGGCAGCAAGGATGATCGCCATTTGTTTCATATCATCGGCTTGGATGCGGTCGTAGCTGTCCATATTCGAGTGATGCGTACGTGTACTGTATTCGACCTCGTCTTGGATAAACTGAAATCCGGGCAATCCAACACTGTCGAAAGCCAAGTGGTCAGTGCCGCCTGTGTTTGCGATCGACAATGTGTTGGCTCCCATATCCTTGAACGGAGCGAGCCACTGACGGAAGATCGGGCGTGCTTTCTCGTTGCCTTGCATATATACGCCGCGGATCTTGCCGGTACCGTTGTCGATGTTGTAATAGGCCGCGAATTTGTCGTATTCGGGCAGCTTGGTCAACGCGAGTTGGGCAGAGCCTTGGCCGCCGCCACCGCCGAACTGAGGCGTCGTACCGTCGCCGCGATAGCCGAGATGCTGGCGAACATACGCACGCGAGCCCAAAAGGCCTTGTTCTTCGCCGCTCCACAACGCGATGCGGATCGTACGTCGCGGTTTGAGGCCGAGAGCCTGGATGATGCGAACTGCCTCCAT
>JAEUQI010000228.1 GCA_016789145.1 Blastocatellia bacterium
TGCCTCAAGATAAGATTTCCCTGGTGGGGTTCGCCCCATCCTAAAGACCCCTGGCCAACTACCAGGTTGATAGGCTATAGGTGTAAAAAGTGTAAGCTTTGAGCCAAGTAGTACTAATCGGTCGTGAGGCTTGACCATATTATGCTCCAGAGCATCTCCGAAGGAGATGCGAGGGCTGCCAATAAGGCGCGTTCGAGGCGAATGCCTCGACGAAGAAGCGAAGCAGCAAAGCGATTTGGCTTCCAAATCGCGAAGCGCTTTAGCAGGCACTTGTGAAACAAGTGCCGAGGCTTCGCTTCGGAGAGCGGCTTATGGCCAGCCCAGAACAAAATAAACCATATTCGAAGTTAAACACAATGACAGTCCAAATCTGTGCGCAATAGAGCAAGGGTCACACCCGTTCCCATCCCGAACACGGAAGTTAAGACTTGCATCGCCAATGGTACTTGGTCCTTCGGGGCCCGGGAGAGTAGGACGCGTACAGTTTTGGGTTGTCGTGCTTAGAAGGCTCCCATTGGGAGCCTTTTTAGTTTAGCAGCTCTGACTCAGCAGTGAGCGCATGCGGTAGCTATTCAGGAAATAAGGATAATTGTTCGGCGCGTTTTCCTCGAGTTCCCAAAAGGGGAAATTCGAATATGCTTTTCCAGCGGGTCTTATGCTGTAACAAGTGTATGTGGTCTATTTGAATTCGGCCGAAAACTGGAGTTGGGAATACTTTGCCCATCCAGCGTCATAGTTTTCTTGGGTTTAATCTATGCCAAATATTTCAACCTTCGCGCGCGCGGTAAACAGAAATCTTAATGCCGCGCTGATTACTGAATATCCTTTCC
>JAEUQI010000229.1 GCA_016789145.1 Blastocatellia bacterium
GAATCGCAACCGACACCGCAGGCAGAATCCGCAGCTGCCCTGTGTTCGCTGCCTTGCCCGGACGTTGCGGTTCGCCGCGCCCGCGATTGTTGCCGGTTCGGCGGCGCGGTATCCTAGCGTGCGACAACTCACGACGACGGGGGGCGTCCGATGGCTCTGGAAATCGAGTTCGACACCTACGGGCGGGAACGGTCCCGGCTCCTGGAAGAAGGCGAGGCCGGTCGGTTCGCCGTGATCCAGGGTGACAAGGTTCTCAGTACCTGGGACACCTATCGCGATGCCTTGCAGTATGGCTATGAACGTTTCGGCGAGCAGCCGTTCATGGTTCAGCGGATCGACGCGCGCGACATCGAATGGATGTGGAGGAATGCTCTAGCCTAGAAGGCTCACTTGAAGGGCCGGATACCCAACCGTTCGAGTAAATCGTAAAGAAAAATGAATAGCTGACAGCTATCAGCTAATAGCTGTCAGCTATTCATGAAACGGCTTCGTCGAATCGATTCGGACGACTTCACACCTGTCCTGCGCCGAACCGCCGCCAGCACCTTGACGGCAACGACCTTTCCCTGGATGATGAGCGCATCCCGCCGGCCGGGCCGGTGACTTCCATCCTTGGCCACGGCCCGGGTTTCCGTCCCCACTGTGGAAAGAGGTGTTGTCATGCAGCGCTTGCTGTTCCGGGCCGCTTTGGCCTGCGCCGTCGCCGCCCTGCTGGTCGTGGACGGTTCGTCCGTTTCCGGCCAGGACGCCAAGACCATCGAAAAGGTGACGGCGGCCCTCCCCGCCGAGGCACCCGCCAAGCCCAAGGCGAAACGCAAG
>JAEUQI010000022.1 GCA_016789145.1 Blastocatellia bacterium
GATCTCGAAGCCGAACAACAGGCGATTCTCGACAAACTTCTATTCCGAATCCGCAGCGTCAAGGCCGCCGCTCAAAACAAATACATCTTGCTAAATGCTCCGATCGACAAGGTCGATGAGATCAAACGCCTACTGCCCGGAATGAGAAGCCCGTCGATGGTGCCGCTTGCTGGCGAAGGTTGGGTTTCGCTGCACTCGGTCGTAAGCGAAACCGATTTTTGGGAAGTCGTCGATGCGCTGAAAAATGCGGGAGCGGAGGGAATTCTCGTGCTCTCGATCGATCAGATGATCAGGTAAGAATATGCAAATCATTAAATATCCGTCAATAGAAATTTGGGCCGAACTACTGAGACGACCGACGATCGACGCCACTTTCTTGGAACGAACAGTCGCCAACATTCTCAAAGACGTCCGCGAACACGGCGACGCGGCCCTGCGTCATTGTGCGAGACATTTCGACAAAGTTGAGTTAAATGAGTTTCTAGTAGCCGAAGAAGAATTTCGCGAGGCAGAATCGTCGGTTCCGCAGGAACTCAAAGACGCCATCGCGGTTGCAAAAGCCAACATCGAAAGGTTTCACGCCGTCGAGAGTAGCGAGCGAAACGTCATCGAGACAACGCCGGGCGTTTTCTGTTGGAGAAAGAATGTCGCGATCGAAATGGTTGGGCTGTATATTCCTGCGGGCAGTGCTCCTCTATTTTCGACCGTTCTTATGCTCGTGATTCCAGCGAAACTTGCAGGTTGCCGCGAGATCGTCGTCACTTCGCCGCCGAACGCGGAGGGCAAGATCGATCCGACTACTCTTTACACAGCGAAACTATGCGGTGCAACAAAGGTCTTCAAGATCGGCGGAGCGCAAGCAATAGCCGCGATGGCATTTGGAACTGAGACCGTTCCGCCTGTCTATAAAATATTCGGGCCCGGCAACCAGTTCGTGACCGAAGCCAAACTGCAGGTTTTGCGTTCCGGTGTTGCCATCGACATGCCTGCGGGCCCGTCCGAGGTAGCGGTATTGGCAGACAACAGCTGCGTTCCGGCGTTCGTAGCTGCCGACCTGCTGTCTCAGGCTGAACACGGGCCGGACAGTCAAGTAGTTCTTGTTTCGACGTCAGAAGCAATGATCGATGAAACGCTTAATGAGATCGAACGTCAGATCGAATCTCTTCCAAGAAAGTCCACGGCTGCGACGGCGATTCAGAATTCAAGGGCCATTCTCGTTAAAGACCTCGAAGAAGGCGTCGAGTTACTAAACGAATATGCACCCGAGCATCTCATCATTGCTACGCAGAACGCCGACTCGCTCGCCGAAACTATCGTCAATGCCGGCTCGGTATTTATCGGAAACTATTCATGCGAGAGCGCCGGCGATTACGCTTCCGGGACAAATCACACACTGCCAACCGGCGGAGCGGCTCGGGCTTACAGCGGCTTGTCGGTCGCGAGTTTTACTAAGAGCATCACGTTTCAGCGTCTTACCGCCGAGGGCATTCACAATCTTGGCCCAACGATCGAAACAATGGCAGCAGCCGAAGGTCTCGATGCCCACAAGAACGCGGTGGAGATAAGACGGAGGCCGCTATGACATTTGATCTGCAAAGCCTCGTTCGGCGAAACATCCGAAACTTGAAGCCTTATTCATCAGCCAGAGCTGAATTCGAAGGTTCAGCGGAAGTGTTTCTCGACGCCAATGAAAATTCATTTGGTTCGCCCGCGGGTTTGGGACTAAACCGATACCCTGACCCGCTTCAACGCGAACTTAAAGATAAGATCGCGGGGATGAAAGGCGTTGATGCCGCACAGATCTTTGTCGGCAACGGCAGCGACGAGGCTATCGATATACTGTTTCGTATTTTCTGTGAACCGAGCCGGGATGAAGTGATCACTTGCCCGCCGACCTACGGAATGTATCGCGTTTCGGCGGATATCAATGACGTTAATGTGCGAGAGATCAGACTGACCGATGAATTTCAACTCGATGTTCCGGCAATAATGTCGGGCATAAATGAGGAAACGAAACTGATCTTTATCTGCTCGCCGAACAACCCGACCGGCCATCTGATGAACCGCGAATCGATTCTTGCGATCGCTCGACAGTTCAAAGGTATCGTTGTCGTCGATGAAGCTTATATCGATTTCGCTGACGCGCCGTCGATGATCGCTGAGCTTGCAAAGATGCCGAATCTGGTTATCTTACAGACATTTTCGAAAGCTTGGGGCATGGCTGGCGTTCGCGTCGGACTCGCATTCGCGAGCCGCGACGTCATCGATCTGATTAATCGAGTGAAGCCGCCGTACAACGTCAGCGGCTTGGCTCAGCGGACCGTGATCGACGCTCTGGATCGCGAATTCACGGTAAATGAATGGATCAGGGCAGCAAATGCGGAACGGACGCTGCTTGCGGAATCGTTGTCGGCATTCGATTTCGTCCAACGCGTGTACCGATCCGATGCCAACTTTTTGCTCGTAAAGGTCGATTATGCGAACGAAATTTATCGATACCTGATCGAAGAAAGAATAGTCGTTCGCAATCGAAACAATATCGAGCTTTGCGAGGGATGTTTGCGGATCACCGTTGGCACCAGCGAGGAAAACGCTCGACTCTTAGATGCATTGACACGATTTGGTGCGGCAGTTTCTTTGGACGCTGTTCGCGAGGAGCTTGTATGAAGAAAGTACTTTTCATTGACCGCGACGGAACACTGATACGTGAGCCCGACGACTTCCAGGTCGATCTTTTAGAGAAGCTGCGGTTTTTGCCTGGCGTGATCACAAATCTCGGAAAGATCGCTCGAGAGACTGATTATTTGCTCGTTATGGTCACAAATCAGGACGGGCTGGGAACCGAAAGTTTTCCTGAGACGGCTTTCCATCCAGCTCAGAACTTTGTGATCCAGACTCTGGCCGACGAGGGCATCGAGTTTGGGGATATCTTTGTTGACCGAACATTTCCGCACGAAAATGCACCGACGCGGAAACCGGGAACCGCGATGTTGACCAAGTATTTGACCGGTGACTATGATCTCGCAAGTTCCTACGTTATCGGCGATCGGCCAACAGATGTTCAGCTCGCTAAAAATCTCGGTGCGAAGGCGATATACATCAACAATCCGTCGTTTCCGCTGAGTGAGGATGATATTGCCATTTCGGTTGATGGTTGGGCTGAGATCTATCAACTGCTCCGTTCGCCCGAACGTCGTGTCTCGCACACTCGACGGACAAAAGAGACGGAGATCTCGGTCGATCTGAATCTTGATGGCAGCGGCAATTCGTCGATCTCTACCGGTATTTCTTTCTTCGATCACATGCTCGAACAGCTTACGCGTCACGGCGGCCTTGATCTAAATATTGCGGCCACCGGCGATCTGCATATCGACGAACATCACACCATCGAGGACGTCGCGATAACTCTAGGCGAAGCATTTTCGCTTGCATTAGCCGACAAACGCGGCATCGAGCGTTACGGATTTTCTCTGCCGATGGATGATTGTTTGGCACAGGTCGCGATCGACTTTGGCGGACGAAATTGGATCGTTTGGGATGCGGATTTCAAACGCGAGATGATCGGTGAAATGCCGACGGAGATGTTCTTTCATTTCTTTAAATCGTTCTCGGACAAGGCATTATGCAATCTGAATATTAAGGCAGAGGGCACGATCGAGCATCACAAGATCGAGGCGATATTCAAGGCGTTTGCGAAATCGATCAAGATGGCCGTTCGTCGCGAGGGAAGCCAGTTGCCGACGACCAAAGGAGTTTTGTGAAAGTTTCGATCGTAAAATACAACGCCGGTAACACCGTTTCGGTGATCAACGCCCTGAAAAGACTCGGTGTCGAGCCGGTCGTCACCGACGATATTGAAACGCTGCGTTCGGCCAATAAGGTGATCTTTCCGGGCGTCGGCGAGGCTTCGACGGCGATGCGATATCTACGCGAACGCGGCCTCGACATCGTTATACCGTCTCTGACTCAGCCCGTTCTCGGTATTTGTTTGGGGATGCAATTGATGTGTGCGTTCTCCGAGGAGAACGAGACCGAGTGCCTCGGCATTTTGCCGTATCGTGTAAAGCGGTTAGATTCCGACACGCTCAAGATGCCTCACACCGGATGGAATCGGATCGAACAGCTTCGTTCACCGCTTTTCGAAGGCGTCGGCGATGGCGAACGGGTCTATTTTGTTCACGGCTACTACGTCGAAACTGGAGCAGACACGACAGCAGTTACTGGCTACGGCATGGACTTTAGCGCGGCTATGAATCGCGAGAACTTTCACGCGATACAGTTCCATCCGGAGAAGTCTGGCGATGTCGGTGCTCAGATACTGTCGAATTTTCTAAACATATGATCGAAATTATCCCTGCAATGGACCTCATCGGCGGTAAATGCGTGCGTTTGACACAGGGAGATTTTCTACGTGAGAAGGTCTACGCAGATGATCCGCTTGAGACAGCTAAGCGGTTTGAGGCCGCCGGTCTTTCGCGGCTTCATATGGTCGATCTCGACGGCGCTCGTTCAGGGGCACCTGCAAATCTGAATGTGCTCAGTCGTGTCGCCTCTGGTACGTCACTATTGATCGATTATGGCGGTGGAATAAAGTCGGAAGCTGACGTCGCGGCAGTGTTCGACGCGGGGGCCGTGATCGTAAATGTCGGAAGTCTTGCGGTTCGGCAACCTGAGACATTTCTTAACTGGATCGGGAAGTATGGCGGAGACAAGATATTGCTCGCGGCCGATACAAAAAATGGAAAGGTCGCTATTGACGGCTGGCAGACCGAGACTGAGGAAGAGATCGTTGAGTATCTTTGCAAGCTTGTTGAGAAAGGTGTGAGGAGGGCGTTCGTTACCGATATCGCCAGCGATGGTGCGATGTCAGGGCCTTCGATAGATCTTTATCGGGAGATCATCGCAACTGTGCCGGGTATCGATCTGATCGCCAGCGGCGGCGTACGTTCGCTCGCTGACATCGACGAGCTTGAATCAATTGGATGCAAGGGCGTCATCATCGGAAAGGCTCTCTACGAGCGGACGATAGTGTTGGAGGGCCTGACAAAGTATGTTGGCTAAACGTATCATTCCATGCCTCGACGTAAAAGACGGCCGTACCGTTAAAGGCACAAACTTTATCGGGCTTCGCGATGCAGGCGATCCCGTCGAACTGGCCGTGCGATATTGTGCCGAGGGAGCTGACGAATTGGTCCTGCTAGATATTTCCGCAACAAACGAACGCCGCAAGACGCTCACGGCACTCGTTCGGGACGTCGCAGCAGAGATCAACATTCCGTTTACCGTCGGCGGCGGGATCTCAACTGTTGACGATATTGGTGCATTGCTCGATTCGGGTGCGGACAAGGTTTCGATAAATACAGCCGCAGTGAAGGATCCAGAGTTGATAAGCGCAGCGGCCGCTAACTTTGGATCGCAGTGCATCGTACTCGCGATCGACGCCAGAAGTACAGTCGACGGGTGGCGAGTTTATCTGAACGGCGGCCGTGTAGCGACCGATCTGGATGCGACCGAATGGGCACGGCGCGGCGTCGAACTAGGTGCCGGCGAAATATTGCTGACTTCGATGAACGCCGACGGCACAAAGGACGGCTTTGAGATCGGCCTGACACGAGAACTTTCGACGAATCTAACGGTACCGATAATTGCCTCGGGTGGTGCCGGAAATATGGACGATTTTGCAGATGCTTTCGTGCTTGGCCGCGCAGATGCAGCCCTCGCGGCTAGCGTCTTTCACTTTGGCGAGATCGAGATCCCTGATCTGAAAGCCTTTCTCGCGATGCGCGGGATCGAGGTGAGGTTATGAATATAAGATACGAGAAATACGCCGACGGCCTAGTTCCGGCGATCGTACAGAATGCAAAGTGCGGAAACGTGCTGATGCTCGGCTTTATGAATCCTGAGGCGGTCGCTCGTACACTCGAGACCCGACGTGTTACCTTTTATTCGCGTTCCCGTCAGCAATTATGGACAAAGGGCGAGACCAGCGGCAGTTTTCTTGAATTCGTCTCGATGAAAGCCGATTGCGATGCGGACACACTGCTTATCCAAGCGACCCCAGTCGGCCCGGTCTGCCATATGGGAACAGAAACCTGCTTCGGCGATGTTGATGTATCAGAGCTTGACGCGTTATTGGAGCTAGAGAAAACGATCGACGAACGTCGCGCTAGTAAGTCAGAAGATTCGTACGTCGCATCGCTCTTTAAAGACGGCATTAATAAGATCGCCCAAAAAGTTGGCGAGGAAGCAGTTGAACTGATAATCGAGGCAAAAGATGGCGACAATGGACGGTTTCGTTCAGAGGCGGCTGACCTGCTGTTTCACTATCTGGTTTTGCTAAGGGCAAAAGATGTTTCGATCAGTGACGTAGTGAACGAGCTTAGCTATCGAAAGCGTTGATCATTTGATAACGCCCCGCTTCGACGACGTTATGAATTCAACCAGCAGTGAAACCTCTGCGCAATCGGTTACATCGGCCCTAATGCGTTCCACCGCCTGCGTGGTGTTCATCTTTGACGATAGTAAGAGATGAAATGCGTGGTTCAGTTTGTCGATAGTCTCGCGCGAATAGCCGCGGCGTTTGGCTCCGACCTTGTTTAGCCCGTAACATTTCGCGTGATTGCCCTGTACGATCGCAAACGGCATCGCGTCTTTTACAACGACCGAATAGCCGCCGATGAAAGCCTCTCGCCCGACACGGCAGAACTGATGCACGCCAGAATAGGCCCCTACGCTCGCTCGATCGGCGATCTCGACGTGGCCGGCAAGCGTCGCGGCATTTGCCATAATTATTTCATTACCAAGCTGGCAATCGTGCGCTACGTGGGCCTGAGCCATAAGAAGATTGTTATCTCCTATTCTTGTCACGCCACCGCCGCCAGTTGTGCCGCGATGAACAGTTACGAACTCACGGATGTTATTACCGCTACCGATGATCGTCTCGGTCGGTTCGCCAGCGTATTTGAGGTCCTGCGGCCCTAGTCCGATCGAAGCAAATGGGAATACGTGCGTTCTTTCGCCGATAGACGTAATTCCATCTACGACTACGTGCGAATCAAGACGCACCGCGTTCCCCAGACTAACGTTCTCACCAACAGTACAAAATGGACCAATGTAACAATCGTCGGCAATGATAGCCGACGGACTGACCACCGCAGTTTCGTGAATAAATGTCATCTGGTTATTCTGGATCGTCAGTCTCGGCCGTTGATGAAACGGCACGAGCTGCCTTTGCATTGCGAACGATCAGGTACGTGAAAAAGATGGTTGCGGGTATCGATAACAACACGCCAAAGATGGCTCCGCCAATTGAAGTTACCGCGATAGCAAGCAGGCCCAATTTCAACTGCTTATTGAAATGGCCAAAAAGTAGAGGTATTAAGCCGAAAGCGATGCCGATGATCAAGTTGATCAAAATGACCATACCGATCGCTTCTCGACTTGTGAGTTGAACGGGATCCATCAGTTACTCCTTTGGCCGGTCGGCGATAACGGACATAATTGTTGCTTCGGCAGTAACATTACCATCTACAAGGGCAACTCCACGCATCTTCTGCACTTTGCTCCCGATCCTAAGGGCCGTGACCTCCAGCGTCAGAGTGTCGCCTGGCACGACTGGACGGCGAAACTTAGCGTCTTCCAATCCACTAAAGAACGGTATCTTGTCATTACGATCTTCGAACTCGCGAAGAGCAAGTATCGCCCCAACCTGAGCTAACGCCTCGATCTGCAGTACTCCCGGCATTACAGGTGCCTCAGGAAAGTGCCCCGCAAAGAAATGTTCATTTACGGTAACTTGCTTGATCCCTACAATTCGGACACGCGGTTCGAGCTCGATGATCTTGTCCACCAAGAGGAACGGATATCGATGGGGAAGTATCTTCTGGATGGCGACGGAATCCAAGATCGACATAATGAAAAATAGAAAGAAACAAAGGTAGCTAAACAAAAAGTAAGCCAAACAGGTCAAAAATGCAATTTTGACCGTTTGGCTTGTTATTAAGAAGGCGGCCTTCGAAACTACTTTGGAGCTGCAGCCGTAGCGGGACGAGCATTGTAAAAGGCGATGAAATCTTTCGTAACGTCAGCAGTTCCAGCCAAAGTCAGCAACATTCCATTCTCGACAAGCTTGGCGATGTCAAAAATGGCGGTAAAGCCATTCTTGGCAGCATATTCATCGAGTGCCTTTCCAATATCCTCGCTGATCGGGCCTACGATCACTTGACGGCGTTTCGGAACGTCGCGCTCGAGGTCCTGCTTTTTATAATTGAGATCACGCTGTAGACGCTCACCTTCGTCTTGCTTATTTGTGTATGCAGTCTGATTGAACTGGGCCTGCGGCAATTTCTGCATATTCTCCAGATCGCGAGCGATGGTTTGGAGTTTAGTATTTCCGTCCTGCAATTCTTTTACGCGGGGAGCAAATTCCGTATCAAGCTGCTTATTGGCGTTCACTAATTTCGTAATGCCGCCTTTTTCATCGCTGAAACTCATCGTGTTAACAAAGCCGTATTTTGGCTGAGCCTGAGCCGAAGCTACCGACGCAAAAACCAACGACAGAACTAAAGTTGCGAATATCGAACTAACTACTTTCATTAAAGATCTATGCCTCATCAAAAAAGTTCGCGGCCTGGACAGAACCAATGTCACGGCCGCGTCAAAATGTTATCTAACTGCGAACTACCTCGGCGTTGAAGCAGTAGCGGCTGATGCCGGCCTTGCGTTGTAAAAGGTGATAAATTCCTTCGTCACGTCGACCTTATTAGGAAGATATGCGAGCAGGATCTTCTGCTGGTCAAGCGCCGACGCATCCAGAATCAGATCATAGCCTTTGGCCTGAGCGAACTCCTGCATCGCCTTGCCAATGTCTTGCTGGATCGGTCCAAGCAATTGAGGTTGACGACGTTGGAATCGCTCCTTGCCTTCCTCTTGCTTGCGTTTCATTTGAACTTCTAAATTCTGATATTCCTCGAACTTAGCGTTCGCAGCCTGTTCATTGACCGGAACTGTCTTAGCAGCGATCTGGTCCTGGATGGCCTTGAGCTCCTTTGCAAGATTCTCATATTTTGTCGCCATTGTCTTAAGCTCGGCGTCAAGCGGCTTAAACTCGTTCTCTAGAGCGGTCATCGCGTTGGTGTATTTGACGATACCGTCCTTACCATCGAACTCAAGCGTGTTAATAACTACGATCTTTAACGGTGCTGTTTGCGCCGATGCCGCAACGGCAAATGTTAGGCACAATACCAAACAAGCCAATGATCCAAAAAGACTTTTCATTACTTAAAATAACTCCTAGAGCCAAATAAAGGCTCAATTACCCCAAAAATCTACATCTATTTGAAACCGTATACGACATATTTGTTGCTTGCGGTTTCAAAAAAAGAAACGAAATCTTATAGCGTCGTATGTTCAGATGTCAATACGACTAGAACGTACGTCCGACCGTGAACCTGAATCCGTTTCGTTTGCCCGGCAGGAAAATGCCAGGCAATTCTTCCGTAAAGCCTATCTTGGCATTCGGGTTGTAATAATAGATCAAGCGAAACGGAACATTAACTACTGGCACCTGAACTCGAAGTTCAAGCCCGACGCTCGCTTTGAAATCCTTGATACCGCCGAAGGCACTGTCATTCACGCGAAGCAGCGAATTTTGCTGAACATCACCACGCAGGTAGAGCGGCTGGATCTGAGGCGAAAGGCTTGTCGGACAACCAAATCTGTTTCCTCGGCAAAATTCATTAACATAGTCGCTCTTGGTCATCACGCGGCCACGATAATAAAGAATACTGCCAAAGCTACTCTCAAGAACCGGCGTATTTATCAGTCCAAGAGCCGTCAACCGCCCTTGACCCAAAAAAGTATCATCCGGAAGGAATTCGCTGTTGATGATCTGCGTGCCGGATTTTCGAAGATTGAATACGGAGCCAACGTCAGCAAAGACAGCAAGCGTTGCCGGCCCGAATAACGGAACACGATATTCGACATTCCCAAGCAGCTGAGTGTCGCCGCCAATGAATCGATAGTTACGCGAGAAAAGAGCCGGATTTGCACCGTCAAAACCAGTCAACTGACCGATGCTCGCAATCTCGTCGCGTGTTCGTGAATCAAGATTATGGTTAGTCGCAGCGGTACCACCAGCGACAGTCGAAACAACAACGTTGCGACTTGTTACGTAGGTGTCGAACGGCGAAACCGGACCGATCGCACGCGAATTGTAACCGCGGATATCGTTCTCGCTTCCGAGGTAGAATCGCTCATACGCTGGTACACCACCAACGAACGAGATCGAATTTGCATTTCTGATCTTGTCGTTGATCGACCATGCGCCGATGGTAGCGGCCGTAACCCTGAACGCCAAAACCTCCGGATTCTTGGATCGCTTCTTACGCATCGGTATGAACTTAGAATAAGAAACGTTCGGAGAATAGGTGCGAACGTCACCACCAAGGCCCGAGAAACCAAGCGAAATAGACAACTGAGAACCGCGAAGGGTATCAATACCATTCTTTGCAGGCTGCCGTGTATCGTAAACGAACGAGCCGGTAATGCGGCTTGTCAGAATATTCGGTTGACGATAAATGATCGGGATAGTTGCCGCCGGATCCGCACTTCGATTGATCTCCGGATCGGTCAGGTTCGTAAGTGACGCCTGATAGGTAAGCCCGACTCGTGAAAATTGAGTGAACCGGCGTTTCTTGAAGAACAATTCCGAAAGCGGGGCCGTCGCGAAAACATTTGCTCCGTAAGTACTTTGGGTGAACAAATTCGCCGAGTCGGTAATGATCTGACCATTTGGGTCGAACAGGTCGTTCAGAATGTCAGTGTTCTGAGTTAAAAATGTGCCTTCGCCGAAGAATTTGTATCGGCTGGCAAAAACTGAGAAACCAACTGAGATCGGACGGTCACGGAAATACGGCTCTTGGTAGGTGAACTGAATGGTCTGTTGCCGGTTTCCGGCACCTACATTTAGCGACAGTATCTCGCCGCGTCCGGCAAGGTTGTTCGTCGAGTATTCAAGCCCAAAAAACGAACCGCCGATCCCTGAAATACCGCCGTTAAACGAGATCTGCTGACGACCTTTTTCTTTGACCTTGAGAATTAGATCGACGTTGCCTTGTTCTTCATCAGTTCGGATCTCGACGTCTTGATCCTTGTCGATCGGATCGAAATACTGTGTCTGGTTCAGACGAGCGACCGAGATCTCCAGGTAATTCTGGTTGTAAATATCGCCTTCGTTGATCAAAAACTCACGCCGCATTACACGATCTCGAGTGAATGTATTCCCTACGAACTCAAGACGTCGTAACGAAAACTGCTTTCCTTCGTCAATGCGAATCGTAACATCAACGATGCCTTCTTTTGGGTTTGCCGGATTGTCCTTATACTCAGGCTCCGGTTCGGCAGTATACTGAACGAATCCTTGTCCGCCGTACACCTTCTTCAGATCCTCATACACGCCATCTTGCAAGCGCTTTCCGTCGATGATCTCTCCCTTCTTAAGGCCTACATATGCCAAGATCTGCTGTTCGCTAAAGATCGAATTGCCTTCGACCTTCAACTCGCCAACGCGAAAGACACGGCCTTCAGTGATCGGGATCACGATCTTCAAGGTGTCATCTTTCGAGGTCACAAGTGGCAGCGGAAAGAGTTTCAAAATCGGAAATCCGGTTCGTTTGTAGCCTTGATCGACAACTACCGGCTCACCAACGCGAGCCTGGAAGTAGCCTTTCGACCACATATAAGAGCGGACATTTCGCTCAAGGTCGTATTGCAATTTCCTCATATCGAGGATATCCATGCCCTTGAATCGTTCGATAATACCAGTTTCCTTAACCAACTGTAGCGCCCCGCGAAGTTCGCCATCTTTGAAATTCTCGTTGCCCTCAAAATCGATTTCGATAATACGCGAGCGGTTACCTTGATCGACGTTGAAAGTAAGAGCGATCGACGTGGCAGAAACCTCTTCTTCTTGAACAGTCACGGTCGCATTCGGAAAACCCTTGGACGCAAGCATCTCGCGGAGCAAACGCGTAGCATTTCTGGCTTTTACAGGGTCGTAAACTGATTCCTTAGAAATTCCGACACGCTTCTCGCGAAACTCTTTGAGAATGTCAGACTCCGGAATTGCCTTAGAACCTTTAAAGGTAAGATCACGAATGATCGCTAATTCGCGGACCTCAAAAATGACGTTTACGCCTCCGCGGATGCCTTCCTCAGTCAATGCGCGGGTCGCGGTCTTATCAAAGAAGTTGAGCGAGAGCAGTTCCTTGAGGTCGCGCTCAAGAGCGGCAGGGTCGTAAACATCACCGGGACGCGTTTTGATATAGTACAGCAGATCTTCGTCGCGAAGACGACGATTGCCTTGTATATCAACGCTCTCAACGATCTGTTGCTTGTTTGACGCCGAGCGGTCGGCACTGGGTTTCGCCGCGTCATCGCCCGCAAAAATATTGACCGCAAACATAGCGGTGGCAAGGCAAATAAACGCAAACGCGCGAAGCTTGAACATAAACCGAATATCCCTATATTATTGCAAACTAAAGAGCTTCGAAAAGCTCTGTGATGCCGACGAAAAATAAAAAGCGCCAATCTTTTGGCGATTGGCCGGCATCTTGGTGTCGGATCTTACGCTAACTAAGATTCGCGCCTCAAACCGCAGGTTGCCCTTCGGCTTAACTACCAACAAACTCCCGAATTATACCGTCTTAGCATGCAAAAACAAAGGCAGGAACGCGGCGCCAAGCGCTACTTTTTCAGCCAGCCGAATAGCGCATCTACCGTAATATCGCGGTTCGTCTCGTAAATTGCTTTGGTGAGTGGTACAGACATGGGACAAACTTGAACACAATTCTGCGCGTTTCCACAGTTTCCAATGCCGTCATCGCCGAGCAGACCATTGAGGCGCTCTTCCTTGGTAATTGCTCCAACAGGATGCATATTGAAAAGCCGAGCCTGAGCGATCGCCTGCGGGCCGATGTAATTGTCATCACCGTACTGTGGGCACGCCTCGAGACAGCAGCCGCACGTCATACATCGTGAAAATGCATAACGTTCTTGTGCAACCTCGTTCGATATCTGCGGCCCGGGCCCGAGGCTGTAGCTGCCATCGAGCTCGATCCAGGCTTCGACTTTCTTGAGATGTTCGAACATCTGCGACCGATCGACCTTAAGGTCACGCACATTTGGAAACTTCGACATCGGAGCCAGGGTGATCGTATCGGAGCCTGATGCGACAAGCAGATCATCAACTAGAGCTGAGCATGACTGACGAACCTTGCCGTCGATAACCATTGTGCAAATGCCGCACACCTGCTCAAGGCACGACATATCCCAAACGGGCGGAGTAGTCTTTTTTCCTTCAACAGTTACGGGTTCTTTACGGATCTCCATCAACGCGGAAATTACGTTAAGATTACGCCGATACTTAAGTTCAAACGTCTCCCAGTACGCGGCTGCGCCCTCTCTCTCACGCCGCTGGATCTTGAACCTGATAGTAGCCGGTGGCGAATCGAGCTTTTTCTTTTCCAAATGTCCGTTGGTCGTCATTGTTTATGCTTTTTTCTTTGATGAATAATCTCTCTTTCGCGGCTCTACTAGCGAGACGTCGATCGGCTCGTAACTCAAGACCGGAGCTTCGGCAGCGTATTCGGCGATGGTCGATTTCATGAAATTTTCGTCGTCGCGATCCGGAAAGTCGGGCTTGTAATGAGCTCCACGAGATTCGTTTCGATTTAGAGCGCCAAGGGTGATGACTCGCGCTAGCTCTAGCATATTCTTTAGCTGTCGAGCGTGTGGCACGGCTTGAGTCGCCCATAGGTTCGAGTCGTTGATCGAGATCTTGCCGAATCGTTCTTGCAATTCGCGTATCTTGTCATCGGTCGCCTGAAGACGGTCGTTGTAGCGGACAACCGTGACGTTGTCGGTCATCACCTTGCCTAGTTCGTCGTGGAGTTTGTACTGGTTCTCGCCGCCTGTCGAATTGATGATAGCGTCGTTCAGAGCCTGCTGCCTATTTAGTTCGGCTTCGTGAATTCCATTCGTCTCGGTATTGCCTCGTTCAACGTTCTTTGCGTATTCGATAGCCGAAGGTGCAGCAACAAAACCGCCGTAAACGCAAGAAACAAGCGAGTTAGCCCCCAGGCGATTAGCTCCGTGGATCGAATAATCACATTCGCCTGCAGCAAACAATCCCGGAATATTTGTCCGCTGTTCGAAATCAACCCAAAGCCCGCCCATCGAATAGTGGACGCCAGGGAAGATCCGCATCGGTACATATCGAGGGTCATCGCCGACAAACATCTCGTAAATCTCGAGGATCGCACCGAGCTTACGCGTCAGCGTTTCGGCATCAATATGAGTCAGGTCGAGATAGACCTGATTCTCGCCGGCCACGCCGTGGCCTTCGAGACAGACCTGAAAAATTTCGCGTGTAGCAATGTCTCGCGGAACGAGATTTCCGTACGCAGGATATTTTTCTTCGAGGAAATACCATCGCTCGTTCTCAGGAATATCCCGCGGGTTACGAGTGTCGCCGTCAGCTTTTGGGACCCATACGCGGCCACCTTCGCCACGAGCCGATTCACTCATCAGCCGAAGCTTATCTTCGCCCGGGATCGATGTCGGATGCACTTGTATGAACTCGCCGTTGGCATAGCGAGCACCCTGCACATAACATGCTGCTGCCGCACTGCCGGTACAAGTTTGCGAATTCGTTGATTTACCAAATACCAAGCCCGGCCCGCCGGTCGCCATAATTACAGCGTCCGCAGCAAACGCCTTTAGCTCAAGCGTTTGCAGGTTCATCGCAATAAGGCCACGGCAAACTTGATGATCGTCCAAGACGAGTGAGAGCATTTCCCAGCCTTCGTATTTGGTGACCTTGCCCCCGACTTCGAATTTACGTACCTGCTCATCGAGAGCGTACAAAAGCTGCTGTCCCGTCGAAGCGCCGGAGAAAGCCGTTCGATGATGAAGCGTTCCCCCAAACCGCCTGAAATCAAGCAGTCCCTCCTTTGTCCGCGAAAAGGGAACGCCCATTCTGTCGAACAAATAGATGATCTCAGGAGCCATGTCGCACATTCTCTTGACAGGCGGTTGATTGGCGAGAAAGTCGCCGCCATAGACCGTGTCATCGAGATGCTTTGCCGGCGAATCACCTTCACCCTTTGTATTTACGGCCCCGTTGATGCCGCCCTGAGCACAAACCGAATGCGAGCGTTTGACCGGAACGACCGATATCAGATCGACGTCGTGGCCTGCCTCGGCGATCTTCATCGCCGCCGCGAGGCCGGCAAGCCCGCCACCGACTATCGCAATTTTTGAACTGCTAGTCATAAGAATTAACTAAAACTTTACCGAACCACTAGGTGCCGCCTTTTTGGGTTCTTCACAAAGCACCTGAGGCATTAGACCGCACGGCCTAACAAAGGCAACTGCTGCATTTACGCCAACGACTGAAAGCCCTAATGCCAATCCCATGCAACCGCGAAGCAGCCACCGTTGTGCATTTTCGCCGATCACCAAGCCCCAATCGACCGCAAATAAAAAGAAACCGTAGGCCAAATGCCAAGCGGTCGCGAGAACACCCAAAATGTAAACGATAAGTAACCAAGTGATCTGAAAATCACCCGCGATGATCGAATATGCTTGGTCCGCATTTCCCGCGACCGCTTTCATGGTCAGTCCCGGGATCAGTCCGAATCGGAAATGCAGCAAATGAAACAAGATGAACAGAAACAGGAAGATTCCTGTTGCTCGCTGCATGAAATAGAACCAATTTCGGCCGTAGCCATAGTTGAGCACGTTCGACTTTGATTCGGCCGCGATTATCACGCCATAAACCGAGTGAAAAACCAAAGGCAGAAAAATGCCGAATACCTCTATGAAAAGCAGGAACGGCAGATCGTGGATCTCCTGGACCTTTTTATTGAACAACGCCGCACCATTCATTGCCGCAGCGTTTGTGAACATATGCACGAAAAAGAACAAGCCGAGGGGGACAATGCCCGTCAGCTGATGCAGTTTTCGCAAAAGAAAAGTTTTTGAGAACTTGATCGCCATCGTGATCTGATCCGAAATCGTTATGCCAGATTGTATGTAACCGTAAACCGAATTCTAAATGCAAAAACCCGTAACGGCAATCTCGCATCGATAGCTTTTTATCGTAATGGTTCGTTAATATAAGGTAAAATGAAAAATGTTAGCGGCATTAAATAGTTTCGCTAATTTACCCAAAACGACGTATGCACATCGAAACACTAAAGGTTTTCTGCGATCTGGTGGATCTCGAATCGTTTTCACTGGCCGCCGAACGCAACTTCATTACGCAATCGGCCGTCAGCCAACAGGTTCGAACCCTTGAGGACAAGTTCAAACGCCGTTTACTTGAACGTATCCGCGGCCGCCGCGACGTAAAACTGACGCCTGCTGGTGAGGTCTTCTATCGCGAAGCTCAGAAGGTGCTTGCCGCTTACGACGAGATGCAGGAAAGCCTACGCGGCGTGATCGGTAAGATCGGCGGAACCGTGAAAGTGGCCACGGTTTACAGTGTTGGCCTGCACGAATTGCCCGAAAAAGTCCGCGAATTTATGACCAAATTCCCGGCTGCAAAGATCGATCTTGAATATTCGCGAACCACCCGCGTGGTTCGTGATGTTTTGAGCGGAGCTGTAGAATTGGGCGTTCTCGCGTTTCCCGAACCAAAGCGCGGCCTTACGATAACTCCTATGCCTGACAATCGTCTAGTGCTGATCGCACCACCTGATCACAAGTTTGCGACTAAGAAAAAGGTAAAGGTCACCGATCTTAACGGTCAGGATTTTGTCCATTTCGAACGTGACGTGCCCACACGCAAGGCGATGGACCGCATTTTCAAAGCAAACAATATCGATGTCAAAAAGATCGCAGAGTTCGACAATATCGAAACGATCAAACGTGCCGTCGAGGTGGGTTTCGGCCTGGCGATAGTTCCCGAACCAGCAGTTAGCGAAGCCCGCAAGGCTGGCAGCCTAATTGTCATTCCGCTCGTCGAAGACTACTGGACACGCTCAGTCGGGGTCATACACCGGAACGACCGAAATCTTTCACTTGCAGCCAAGAAGTTTGTTCAGTTGCTTGCAGAGCGATCAACACTAGCATAGATGCTAGTTCGATATGACCCTATTTATGGCCGCCATTACGCTGTCCACGGCCACAGTTCTAATGCAGGGGGCGTCGCCGTAGAGTTCGCATTTGTAACCAGGGCACGGTTGGCAGTCGAATGGTTCATATACGACTTCGTACGGTGCATCGGTCCAAGGGTGCCAGTGTGTACGATTTGATGAGCCGAAGATGACTACGGATGGCGTGCCGACGGCGGCGGCGATATGTGCCATGCCGCTGTCGTTACCGACGAAGACGCGGGCCTGCGAAGCAAGCGCCGTGATCTCGGGCAAGCTTAGGTCGTCGAATGTTGTGATCGGCACTGATGATTCGCTTTGAAGTTCGTCGAGAACGGCGGATTCGGCCCTGTTTGCAATGGCGACGGTGTGCAGTCCACGTTCTGCCAAGAATTCAGTGGTGCGGGCGAAATTCTCGGTTGCCCACTGTTTTGTGAAGAAGGCAGTTGTTGGATGCATGAGCGCGAATTGTCGCGAGTTGAACCAACCGCTACCGCAGGTGGTTCTGACTTTCTCGAGCGCCAACTCGGTTACCGTTAACTTGCTCTTCGGCCGATCATCGACGGGCACTCCGGTGAAGCCTAGCAGAGCGAGTTGCTGTTCGGCAGAGTGCAGTTTTGGCTGCTGCCAGAAATCGGCGGCGGATGTGTAGAGATGGTTGTAGAAACGACGGTAGCGATAGTGCGACAGGCCGACGCGATGCGTGGCGCTGCTGGCACGGACGAACATCGAGCTCGTCGTGCCGCCATGTAGGTTGAATGCAACGTCGTATTTTCGGTACCGTAGGTGATTTGCGGCCTTTAGTTTAGAGGCGTTCGATTTGCCAACGGAGATAACGTTGACGCCCGGAAAACCGTCGAGAACAGGAGCGACCCAATCCTCGAGCAGGACGTCGATCTCTGCATCAGGCAGGAATCGCCGCAGTGCGATGAGCGACGGCGTCGCGAGCACCGTATCGCCTATAGAACGCAGGCGAACGATGAGGACGCGGATAACGTTGGGCCAATCGATCGGTCTTTGGGTTTTGGTCTTTGGTCTTTGGTCTTCGGTTGTCATTGCCCGCAACCAACCTTACGCCTTGGTAGCTTCTTCGATCACCATCACCGGAATCTCGTCGCGGATCGGATAGACGAGAGCACATTTGGAGTTGACGCAGGTAAGGCTCGTGGCCTCGGCGTTGATCTTGACCTCAGATCTGCATTGAGGACAGCGGAGAATTTCGAGTAGTTCGGGGCTGATAGGCATATACTTACTTTTCTGAGTTTTCAACTCTATCTATGATCTCTTTAGCATTTAGTCGGTGTATCGTGCCTCCAAAGCACGCGCTGACAAGCAAATCTGATGTTAGCAACTTCTCCATCGTCCCTTCAATACCTTGGGAGAACACAGCGCCTCGCCTTTTGAGATGACGTAACGTTATCAACGAATAAATTCTACCGCCAGGATTGTAACCTCGGAGCACGTTTTCCAAAAGCCCAATGCTATTTCCTGCAGTTTGAATCGAGTCAACTGAATCCTTACCTAGCGGCACGACACCTGCGACTCCGCAACCGTAAAGTCCAACTACGGAGTTCTCGAACGGAGAAACCAAATATTCATAATCCCCTTGTAAATGTGTTGGAACACGAATTTCCTTCAGTTCTCCCAATTCCTTCGCAACCGTTTTCTTATATGCATCGAGTACTGCGTCGTCTTTTATATCAATTGTCAAACCGTCCCTGATTTCCGTGTATGGCTTTGGAACCGACGCCTCCCAAGCTCTCAATACTTGCTCTCTTACGCGGGACCAACTTGACCAGCTCTGAAACGATATCTGATATCTAACTATTGAATCACGAAAGATCAATGCTGACACTCGAATCGTCGAATACCCAAAACCCTGACTTTCCTCAATCTTACCCGCGCCGAAACCTAGGTTTTCAACGTCGTGGTAGTTGCGACTATTGATTAGCTTTGCGATTGATGCAGGTTTGATCGGTCGTTCGCGAACCAATGGACCTACCAATTTTGCAGCGTCTACATCCTTCTGAACCCATTCGGCAACTAGTGGCTTCGGCTGCGAAAACGCGAGGACGCCCAAGACTAGCATTAGAAACAAAGCTCTAGCAGCCGTCAGAAAAGGAAACCGTCGAAGAATCATATGCACTTTGTATTCTTCGACGGCTATTTCGTTGTCCTTTCCTAACGGAAAACCTATTCTTCAGTTTTCGTTCCGCATTCGGGGCAGAATTTGGCTCCGGGGTTTAGTTCGGCTCCGCATTCGGGGTTGGAGCATTTCTGCTTTTCTTGCGTCGCACCGCATTCCGAGCAGAATTTTGCACCTTCGCGAAGCTGGGCACCGCATTTTATACACGGGACCTGAGCGATCTCCATCTTGCCGCCGCATTCGGCACAGAACTTGGCTCCGGCCGCATTAGCCTTGCCGCACGAAGGACACCCGACAGTCGCAGCAACAACGCCACCACCACCAGCCGGTGCGCCGCCTTGTGGACCGGCACCGAATGCTCCTGCCATCTGATTTCCTACAGCGAATCCAGCACCAAGCCCTGCTCCGAGGCCGGCACCGCCGCCTTCGTTTTGAGCTGCGTCACGAAGAGCGTCTGCAGCTTGGAATTTCATGTACTGATCGACGTTTCCGAGGGCTCCCATCGAAGCACGACGGTCGATCGCGGTCTGGACTTCGTCGGGCACGCTGACGTTCTCGACGTAGAATTTCGTGACCTCTAGGCCGTAGCCTTTGAAATCCTCGTTGATCATGCCGCGGATCTTTTCGCCGATCTCTTTGTATTGCGACGCGAGATCGATCGCGGGGATCTTCAGTTCGCCAAGCGAATCTGAGAATTCGGTGACGATAGCGCGCTTGAGCTGACCTTCGATATCCTCGGTCTGGAAATGAGCGTTGGTGCCCGCGATCTCGCGAATGAACGCCGCAGGGTCTGCGACACGCATGCTGTACGCGCCAAATGCACGTAGCCGAACGATGCCAAAATCAGCGTCACGCAACATAATAGGGTTCGACGTACCCCATTTCATGTCCGTGAACTGCTTGGTGTTTACAAAATAAACTTCGGATTTGAAAGGCGAGTTGAAGCCGTATTTCCATGCTCCGAGCTTGGTCAAGATCGGCGTATTGCCGCCGTCGATCTCATATTTGCCGGGCGTGAATACGTCGGCCACTTGGCCCTCGAATACGAAAACCGCTGTCTGCGATTCGCGAACGATCAATTGGGCTCCGTTCTTGATCTCTTGTCCGGCGACCGGAAATCGATACAAAAGAGTATCCTGCGAATCATCGAGCCACTCGATGACTTCGATAAACTGATTTAGTGCCGCCTCTTTAACCTTGTCAAAAATGCTCATTTAATAGAACTCCTTTCCGTCATTGATTAACGATAGATTATCACACATTGTTGCGCTTTTCGGCGCGCATTTTTTTGGTTGCTGAACTTCCCATCTGAACGTACAAATATAACGCAGTGATCATCACCAAGCCACCAGCGATGTCGATGCCAACATCGATGATCGACGCCGTTCGAGATGGCCGAAAACTCTGTCCAATTTCGTCTGCGAACGCGACCGCGATCACGATAGAAACCGCGAGAATGTAACGGTATTTGAAACGTTCAAGAGCCCGAATTGCTAGGGCTCCGAGTATCGCGTACTCCGTGAAATGAGCAAGCTTGCGAACAATTCCGTGGTAGAAGAGGAGCGTGGTCTCATCAGCCGTAGGAAACAGAAAGACTAGTATCGGCCGCACGAACCGCGAAGTGTTCGACATCGAACCCGAATCGCTCGATAGCAGAAAGATCACGGCGATCCAAACAAAAAGCGGCGCGTACGACCAAAGCCATACGCGCCACTTTCGAACTCCAATGCCATCTGACATTAAGTAGGCAGATTACCCACCGAGAAGTTAAATCCACCGCTCACGATCATGACGATAAAGCCAATGATCTGAAGAAGAAGCGGCACCAAACCCTGCTTCTTCATAATGAAAAAAACGATGCTGCCGAGTGGGCTACAGAAAAAGCAAACAAGACCCCAAATTACCTTATCTTGCGTTGATTGGCCGGTTTGGATCGCAACAACCACCATCCAAATCACTCCGATCAGCAAAGCTGCGTATCCGATAAGTCCGAGCATAGATATCCTCCAAGTTTTGAACGAGATTTTGAGTAAATCTCGGTAAGCATAAACGAGAATGTCCACATTTGTCCAATCAAAAATAGGCTGTCCCGTTGGTACTCGCCTCCCTTCGCCTAAAGTCGGGGAGACACGGACAACAAGCAATTCTGTGTGTAGCCTTTTTGGTGGCCCAATTTCGATGCTTTTTACACGAATTGTCACGCGACAAATTTGGTCAATATCTCCGCGCAAGATCTGTCGCAGAATTTGTGGTACGTACCACATATGCAACAGTGTTGCACGCCAATGAATGTCCAAAATGGCGTGTTTACAGGCAAATCTGTAACAGCTAGACCCCAAGTGGTAGAGTACTTTCCGCAAAGTGGTAGAGTACTTTGCCTAAAGTGGTACCGGAAAAGTGCCCAAGTGGTAGAGGTGTTTTTTAAAAAAGAGACCTCTACCATTTTGATCGAAAGCACCGTCGCAATGATTGTTATGCTCATTGAGATCATGGCGCTCGTCGCGCTCAGCGTGCTCGGCGTGCTCGCCGCTTTAGGCCGGATGGCGAGCAAAAAAGAGAGGCTGCCTTTTCAGACAACCTCATAATTGTTCAGGTTCTATGTGGGCCTATGCAGCGGCGGCACCGGAAACTACTTCGATGATCTCCTTGGTGATCGCAGCTTGGCGAATGCGGTTCATGTTCAGCGTCAAGGTGTCGATCAGCTCACCGGCGTTCTTCGATGCGGAATCCATAGCGGTCATACGCGAACCTTGCTCAGAAGCGACAGATTCGAGCATACCTTTGTAGATCTGCGTCTCGACTTGGCTCGGCAATAGGCGGCCAAAGATCTCGGCGGCCGGCTGCTCATAAATATATTCGGCGGTCGCAGCGGTATCTTCGCCTTCGGCCGATGCAGTCTTTGGAATTGGAAGTAGCTGCTCGATGACAGGTTTTTGCGAGAGAACCGTGCGAAATTCAGTGAAAGCAATGAACACCTTATCGATCGACTCATCTTCGGTGAACATTTTGATCACGCGATTCGCGATCTCGAGGGCGTCTTGATGACGAACCTGACCGGAACCTGTTAGACCAACGTATTCTTCGACAAACTCGACGTTGCGGCGCTTGAAGAAATCGCGGCCCTTGCGACCGACAGGGATCATCGCGGCGTCTTTGCCCGATTCTTTTAGAAAGGCCTGGGTTGCTTTGATGATATTAGCGTTAAACGCACCGGCGAGGCCTTTATCAGCGCTAACGAGCACAACGACATACTTATCATCGCCACGCTCATCGAGCAAAGGATGGGAAAATTCGTCAGCGACCTTAGCGCTCAAACCGCCGAGCACTTCGCTCATCTTGCCTGCGAACGGACGCGATGCCGTAACGCGATCTTGTGCACGCTTGAGCTTGGCCGCAGCGACCATCTTCATCGCCTTGGTGATCTGTTGTGTGTTTTTGACCGACTTAATTCGTCGGCGCATATCCAAAAGACTTGCCATTTCTGTTAATTGTTAGTCGCTGATATCTTGAGCCTCTACTAACTTCCTCAACTCAGAATCAGTGATCGTCGACTGGTCGCTTTTGTCGTAAACGGTAAGCAAGTTGACCATTGATATAGTCTCCCTTTTGCCCTTTACTTCATTTTTCAAGACGACAAAGGAAATAACACGAGCTCCGCCGCTTTTTCCCTTACCTTTACTCGAGATCTTTAGTCGAATCTTGAAAACATTTCCGCCTAACGGGGTTCCAAGATTCGGATCTTTGAGCAATTGACGTTCAAGTTCCGATAGATCATCGGGAAATGACCGATACCGCTTTAGTAACGGTTTGGCAGCTCGCTTGAAACTCTCGGTGACCTTAACTTCGACTTTCATCGATAAACTCTGAAAGCGATTGAAGCTTTACGCCATTTTTCCGAGCAAGCGCCACTTCCTTCATTCCATCTCGAATATCTGAAAATACCTTCAGCTTGTTTTCAAGACGTTTGATTCGCGTATTGAGCTTCGTCCAGTCTTCGTACGGCATCAAGATTGAGCTCTTGTTGCCGCTTTCATCGAAGTAAACCTGGATTCGACTCTGCATAAAAAACTAGGCTGCCGCCGTTGCGGCTGTTTCCCAACGCGTTGCTTTGAAATCCTCGACGGCTTCCTTCATCTCAGCCTTGAGTGCGTCGTCGATGCTCTTTTTCTCGCGAAGCGTGTTCAGGATGCCCGGATTGGCTTCTTCCATGAACGTCGTCAATTCTTCCTCAAAACGCTTGAGGTCGGTGACTTCGACATCGTCTGCGAGGCCGTTCGAGACGGTCCAGATAATGAGGACCTGTTCGAGCACGTCCATCGGCACGTACTGCGGCTGCTTGAGAATTTCGGTCAAGCGTTTGCCGCGTTCGAGCTGGTCTTGCGTCGATTTATCGAGGTCCGAACCGAACTGTGCGAACGCCGCAAGCTCACGGAACTGTGCGAGATCGATACGCAGCGTACCTGCGACCTGCTTCATCGCCTTGATCTGAGCCGAGCCGCCCACACGGGAAACCGAGTTTCCTACGTTGATAGCGGGACGCACGCCCGAGTTGAACAGATCGGACTCGAGGAAGATCTGGCCGTCGGTGATCGAGATCACGTTGGTCGGAATGTATGCCGAAATGTCGCCAGCCTGAGTTTCGATAATAGGCAGCGAAGTGAGCGAACCGCCGCCACGGGCGTCCGACATCTTAGCGGCACGCTCGAGCAGGCGTGAGTGTAAGTAGAACACGTCGCCGGGATATGCTTCGCGGCCCGGAGGACGGCGAAGGAGAAGCGAAATTTCGCGGTACGCAGCGGCTTGCTTCGAAAGATCGTCGTAGATCGTCAAAGCGTGGCGGCCGTTGTCGCGGAAATATTCGCCCATCGCACAACCCGAATACGGAGCCAGGAACTGCATAGCAGCAGGATCGGACGCCGAAGCGTTGACGATGATCGTGTAGTCCATCGCACCGAATTCTTCGAGCTTTTGGCGAACCTGAGCTACGGTCGATGCCTTCTGACCGATAGCGACATAGACGCAGATCACGTCTTTGCCTTTCTGGTTGATGATCGTGTCGATCGCGACAGCAGTTTTGCCTGTCTGACGGTCGCCGATGATCAGCTCACGCTGGCCGCGGCCGATCGGAACCATCGAGTCGATAGCCTTAAGACCGGTCTGAAGCGGCTCTTTAACCGGCTGACGATCAATAATTCCCGGAGCGATCGATTCGACCGGATAATAGGTCTCAGTGATGATCTCGCCTTTGTCGTCGATCGGATTTCCGAGAGCGTCAACCACGCGGCCGATCATCGCATCGCCGACAGGCACGCTCATGATGCGCTTGGTACGTTTTGCTTCGTCGCCTTCTTTGATCTTCTGAAAATCGCCGAACAACACGGCTCCGACCTTGTCTTCCTCCAGGTTGAGGGCGAGACCGCGAACGCCGTACGGAAATTCGAGTAGCTCGCCAGCCATGACCTTTTCGAGGCCATAGATCTCAGCGATACCGTCGCCGACCTTAATGACCGTGCCGACCTCGGCAACCGTCATCGAAGCGTCAAAATTTTCGATCTGTGCACGAATGATCTCGTTGATCTCGTTTGCTTTAATGCTTTCCATAGATTGTTAATTGTAAATTGGTTGATTGTTAATTGGTGATCGAAGACTTTCCTACTACCAATTGACAATTTCCCAATTAATAATTGGCAATTATCCGTTTACCAACTGTTCCTTAAGATTATCCAACTTGGTTCTTACCGAACCGTCGTAAACTGTTGAGCCGACGCGTGTTATGACGCCGCCAATGATCGATTCGTCGACCTTGAACTCGAGACTGATACTCTTGCCGGTCTTCTTTTCAAGCTCCGCTTTGAACTCAGCACGTTCGCTGTCGCCGATCGGCGAAGCCGAAATGACCTCAGCCTTAACGACGCCGCCGCGTTCGTCGAGTATCGAGCGAAATCGCGTGGCGACCTCGGTGATCTCGCTCAAGCGGCCATTTTGCAGCAAGATGCGGGCGAAATTCGCCGTCGTTTTCGAAGGCTTTGCCTTTTCGAGGATGGCTTCTAAGACCTTTTCTTTGTTGGCGTGCGAGATCGCAGGATTTGCGAACATCGTCGTTAGAGTCGCATTCTCCGTGAACATCGAGTTGAAAGCAGACAGTTCGTTCGCAACGAGTTCCGTCTCACCCTTTTCAATTACAATGTCTGCTAGTGCTCCGCCGTAGCGTCGGGCTATTGTTTCTACGCTCATGGTTAGTTAAGCCCTCCGATCTCTGCAATTCCGGCACGAACAAGCCGCGAATCTATATCTCGGTTCAATTGGGCACGAACCTTTTCTTCTGCCAGACGAACGCTTTCCTCAGCCGAGAATCGACGAAGCGCCGATCTTGACTGAGCCTCAAGCCGTGCGAGCTCCGACTCAGCCTGCGCTTTCAATCGAGCGGCTTCTGCCTTGGCCTGATCGGCGATGCGTTTCTTTTCCGCAGCGGCTTCCGCCTTGGCCTCTTCAGCGATGGCTTCCTTCTCAGTATCGAGTTGAGCGAGTTTGCCTTCGACCTCGGTGAGTTTGGCGTTTGCTTCGGCCTTTTCGGCTTCGGCTTTGATCAGTTCAGCGCGAATTGCTTCGCGTTTCGCGGCAAATGCTTCGCCAAGCGGTTTTTTCAGAACGTAGATCATAGCCGAGACAAAGATGGCGAGGTTGATAAACTTCCATGCTTCGAATCCCGGTATGTTCAGATACTGGTTATAAAATTTCATGAACGCGCTCTCGCTGCCCGAACCACCGCCGGCGAGCAAGAACGCGAAACTGGCAACAAGTGCAAACATATAAACTAGTGCTTCAGGATAGTAGCCGCGATGCTGTCAGCCATCTTATCAGCGTCGCGAGCGATCTCGGCCCTCGCATTTCCGGTCAAAGTCGTAATTTCTGAGCGGCCTGATTCGAGCATCTCGGCAACCTCGGCCTTAGCCTCGGCGATCTTTTTGTCGCGAGATTCGGTAGCCTTTTTCAGCTCTTTCTCGATGGTCTCGTAGCCTTTGGAACGAGCATCGAGTATCTCAGCGTTGTATTTCGATTCTTTATCGCCGGCTTCTTTCAGAATAGCTTCGGCCGCGCCGCCGTGGCCGCCTCGTGAATTTTCACGCTCTTCGAGCACCTTGTTAATAGGGCGAAACAGCGTGCGGTTCAGGACCCAGATCATCAACAGGATCAGCGCGATGTGTATGAACAACGTGCCGTCCGGGAATAGTTGGATACCTGCTGCAATTACCGTCATGGTCATAACTTATTTTTCGCGAATCACGGTGATTTTCCGCGCCTTCTGCTCAAAAGATATAAGACTATCACGCGCCCTTTTTTAGGGTCAAGGACGCGCAGACGGCGCTTCGCAGTACGGCCGCGATCGATGCGTTGCCCTTGTCCGGACAACCGCTAACAGAGCTATTTCGTAACTCAAAAGAAAAGGCCACACTTTCGTGCGGCCCTTCTATTCCGGATAAAGAAACGGAACTACTCAGCATGATCATGCCGATCACGTGAAATGGTCAGATATCGAGGGAAATCCATCGGGATCTCACTCGGGTCGATGTCGTGGCCGCAAACCTGGTTTGCGTAGCCGAGACGTCGAAACTCGGCCTCGTCGACCATCGCCATTAGGTCAAATCCGTTTCCATAAGAGGCGAATGCAAAGCCACCGGCGGCTGGCTTACGAGGAAGCTTTTCGTCAGTCATTGCCGATTGGTAGGCGAATGTCGCCATGATGACCGCCGAACGCTTCAGGTCTTCTTCGATAGTGCGGTCAGCAACGTCTTGCGTTGTGTGCCACGTTCGACCAAAGTACTCGATCGGATCTTGAATAAACTGAAAGCCCGGCAACCCGACAGCGTCGAACGCTAAATGGTCGGTTCCGCCAACCGAATTGACCGAAACGGTCGTAGCTGCGATGTCTTTGAACGGCGCGAGCCACTCTTTGAACATTGGCCGTAGCTGTTCGTTGCCCTGCATATTAATGCCGCGGATCTGGCCGGTGCCGTTGTCTAAATTGTAGTAAGCAGCAAATTTATCGTAGCCGGCTTTTTTGTTCAGCGTTCGAGGGCCGCCTGCCATCGCAGCAAATGCCGCGGAATCAGAGCCATCGCCAAGTGTCGCCAGATTCTTGGCAACGTAGCCACGCGAACCAAGCAAACCCTGCTCTTCGCCGGTCCAGAGGCCTATCTTGATCGTGCGGCGAGGTTTGAGGCCGCTTGCCGCAATGATACGCATTGCTTCCATCGCAACCGTCACGCCCGCACCGTTGTCGGTCGAGCCGTTGCCCGAATGCCACGAATCGAGGTGGCCGCCTACCATGACAACTTCGTCCTTGAGGTCAGTTCCGGGAATTTCAGCGATCGTGTTGTAACCTTGCGTGTCGTCTTCGTAGAACTTCGCTTCGATGTCGACTGACATTTTAACGGCGATGCCCTGTTTGATAAGACGCATGATGCGGTTGTACTGCTCGGTCTCGGCAACAAGCTGCGGAATTGTCGCAGGTGCTCCTTTCGAATACACACGCATTCCGCCGAAAGGGTTTGGCGGACCTGCCTGAGGAGCCGAAGGAACCGGGCTCGCGCCCATCACTCGGATCGTGCCTGAATCTGTGCCAGAGCTCGGTTCGATGAGAACAGCGACACCTTCTTCAAAATAAAAACGTTGCTTGCGCGCGGCAAACGGATTGCCCTGACCGCCGCGTCCACCCGCAGCATTACCTTCGGCGGGCTTGGCGTCTTCCATTTTCTTGAGTTCGTCGTCAGAAACGCGGCTCGCGATCGGCTTGAATCCTGGTTCGACAGGGCGTTCAGGAGCAGTGAAAACGATCGCTCCTTTCAGCTTGCCCTTGTATTTTTCAAGGCCAGCTTCGTCGGTAGCGTCAACGAAAACAACATTCGAGGTTACGATGCCGTTGGTCGATGGTGACCAAGCTTTTGGATAGGCACGGAATGCGATAAATTCATCGCCGGTCATTGCCGTAGCGGTGAATCGCTTGAGTTCCCAACCTTTGCCGAATTCGCCCCAAGGATCGACAATGGCATTTTTCATACCCCATTTCTCGAGCTGTTCCTTCGTCCATTTGTTTGCTCGACGCTGCGAAGGTGAGTTTGTTAAACGAGCGCCGATCACGTCGCTAAGGTATTTCATCGTCGCCATTGCCTGCGAACGATTCATTCCCTCATCGCGGATCTTGTCCACATCGGCTGGTGCAGCCTTTGTTTCGGCAAAAGAAAATGCGAAGGTCGGAAGCGAGAAACTCGCAACCAATGCCGCACTCAATACGATTCTAAATGCTTTCATCAATTCCTCCAAAGTTTGCGGGGCATATCCGCAGTCAAAGGCCAACTCGGTTCTGCCACGATAGAATAATCTTTCTGGCCTATACTACGCTAACAACAGCAATTTCGTTTCAGCCCGGATTTCCGATCGATACGTTGAAAAATACGGTCGATTAGCAGATAATCTCGATAACGAATTTCCCTTTGATTCTGAGCTTAAGATGCGAATACTTGTTACCGGCGGTGCCGGATTTATTGGTTCACACCTATGTGAACGCCTGCTAAATGAAGGCAACGAGGTCATCTGTCTCGACAATTTTTTCACAGGTCGTAAGGCGAATGTTGCTCATCTACTAGATGATAAGTCGTTTGAGCTGGTTCGCCATGACGTGACCGAGCCGATAATGTTCGAGGTCGATCAGATCTACAATCTCGCATGTCCGGCATCGCCGGTTCATTATCAATACAATCCCGTAAAGACCGTCAAGACGAATGTAATGGGGACATTGAACATGCTCGGGCTTGCCAAGCGTGTCAGGGCTCGCATCCTACAGGCTTCGACAAGCGAAGTCTACGGCGATCCGCATGTGCATCCGCAGACAGAGGACTACTGGGGAAATGTTAATCCGATCGGCCTTCGCTCCTGTTATGATGAGGGCAAGCGTGTCGCGGAAACACTAATGATGGATTATCATCGACAGAGCGGCGTTGATACGCGGATCGTTCGTATCTTCAACACCTACGGCACTAGAATGCTTGAAAACGACGGTCGCGTGGTGTCGAACTTCATCGTTCAAGCATTGCGAGGCGAGGAATTGACTATCTACGGCGACGGCTCACAAACGCGTTCGTTTTGCTATGTAAGCGATCTTGTTGAGGGTTTTATCAGACTAATGAACGCCGTTGATGGCGATGTACATTTGCCTGTAAATATGGGCAATCCGGGCGAATTCACAATGAACGAGCTCGCAGAACAGGTTGGCATGGCGACTGGCAAAGAGATCAGGATAAAGTATCTCGATCTGCCACAGGATGATCCGAAACAGCGGAAGCCGAATATCGATCGAGCACGGGCTTTGTTGAATTGGGAGCCGACAATTCCGCTGGCCGAAGGCCTTATTAAGACCGCAGAATATTTTAGAAACGAGATCGAGGTTAAATGACTCCTATGAAAGTACTTATCACAGGCGGTGCCGGTTTTATCGGCAGCCATTTGGCAGACAGTTTGCTCGCCGAAGGCCATGAAGTAACGGTCATCGATGACCTCTCGACCGGAAGATATGCGAACATTTCGCATCTTGAGGGCGATCCTAACTTTCGTCTAATAATCGATACCGTTCTCAACGCAGGCCTGATGGAGCGGCTCATTCGAGATACCGACCGTGTTTATCACATGGCAAGTGCTGTCGGCGTGCGTCTAATAATGGAGCAGCCCGTTAAGACGATCGAGACGATCTTTCACGGCACCGACGTTATACTGAAATTTTGTTCGCGCTATCGTAAGCGTGTGCTTATTCCAAGCACGTCCGAGGTTTACGGCAAGGGTGTTTCGGTCCCGTTTACCGAAGAAGACGATCTGCTGACCGGAGCGACCGACAAACACCGCTGGGCCTATGCATGTGCAAAGACACTTGACGAGTTTCTTGCTCTTGCTCATTGGAAAGAAACGCAGCTTCCTGTGGTGGTTGTTAGATTGTTCAACACCGTCGGGCCACGGCAGACAGGACAATACGGAATGGTCGTTCCCCGATTTGTCCACTCGGCGATGAAGAACGAGACGATCGAAGTTCACGGCGACGGCACTCAATCTCGATGTTTTGGTCATGTTTCGGATGTTGTCGGTGCATTGACGAAACTACTCGAAGCACCGGAGTGCTTTGGCCAGGTCATTAACCTTGGTAACAGCGAAGAGGTCTCGATCCTGGATCTTGCGAAGCGTGCGATCGAATACTCTAATAGTACGAGCGAGATCAAATTCATTCCTTACGACCAGGTTTACGGAGATGGTTTTGAGGACATGGCTCGTCGAGTTCCAAATCTCGAAAAGGCAAAGCGGCTCGTCGGTTATCAACCAACCAGAACGCTTGATGACATCATCAAAGACGTTGCCGCAGAGTTTCGTCCGGAATCTGCCCGCAAAGAACATAATGCGTAGAATTGGGTCGATATTTTTCTGTCTTTTCGTTTTCGCCGCTGCAGCGTTTACCCAAACCGGAGTTAAGGGTAAGGTGCGCGACCCTAAAGGTGACGGTATTGCCAAAGCTACGATAGACGCCAGACAAGACGGACAGTCAGTTCGCACGACAACCAGCGATTCAAAAGGCAATTTCTCGTTGAACCTTGCTCCGGGGCTCTACAATATTGGATTCGAGGCGAATGGCTACAGTCTCGGAGTTTTATACAAGGTCGAAGTAAAGAGCGGCAAGATGCGGGATCTAGGTGACCGTTTGATATTGTCACGGGATCGCGGCTCGCTTGTTTTGGTACGCGGGATCGTATTCGATAAGGATCAGTTCAGCATCGGCGGTGCAAAGGTCGAGCTTTATGTCGTCGCTGATGATGGTTCAGAGAAAAAGGTCACCACCGTTTTCTCAAACATCAGCGGAGACTTCGCCTTCAAGGGAATTGACGTAGTCAAAAAGGTCCGCGTTAAGGCGTCGTTCCGAGGCTTTACCGCCTCAAAAGACATAGATATCGACCAGCCGCAGGTCTATCGCACCTCGCTAATTCTTGACTACCAACGCGAAAAGACTAATTGATCGTCTCACTTATCTCTTCGGGGGGACGCGTATTCTCGAGATTAGCTTGATCAGTAACGATCAGCGGAAATTCATCTAAAACAACAGCATTTGCTATCGTCTGCACCCAGTAGGTTCCGGCGTCCGGAAAAACAACGTTCACAAAAAAACTAACATTATCGGTAAAGCCGCCGGGAGCTAATTCGAGCATTGTCGGCTGTGACGAGACTACGAGATTGTTCTTGTCAGGCGACAAGATGCGGACCTCGGTTTGGTGGCTTCCTTGTCCTTTCCAGTGGTTGATCACTGCAAACTTGATGAGCGAAACAGGCATCTTCTCGACCATGATGTTCTGAAATATGCCCATCATCGATATCTTGTTGCCCATTTCGATCCGCACGTCATCGCAGAGCAATGTGTAAACGAGTTTCAAATTAGGGATATCCATAGTTCGTGAATTGATTCTTACTTTTCGTTAGCCACAGGTCAAGGGTATAATCCGAGAAAAGGTGGGATTATGTTTACGTTCGCACTCATCGGCTTAGCGTTCGCACTTATTGGAGTTGCCGGGCTTCAGATAATGTACTTGCTTTACCTGGATCGTGTGATGCGCGATCGAAAGACGCTGATCAAGACGCTAGAACGTCAGAACAAACGGCTTAGAAAACAGCTGGAACAAGCGCGAATTCGAAACCAGATCCGCGCCGATCAACCTGATGATGAGTGGGCTGAGGTGATCGACTAGTTATTAATATTCAGCTTTGCGATAGTCGCTCCCCAACTGCCGGAAAATTCCGGGGCGTTCTTGAACGACTCTACAAAATCAGTCTCCGACAGCACCTTCCTGACGATCTCGCGTTGGACGCCGACGCCTTTCCCGTGAATGATCCGTACGATCGCAAAGCCTTTCTTATGAGCCTCGGCAAGATAGACCTCGACAACATCACGTATCTCGCTCGGATGAAATGAATGGAGGTCGATCGAATCAGTGATCTCGATCTCGACCGGTTCATCTGAGAAATCGTCTACATCCATTATTTCTTTGGCGGCACCGTTTGATACTGAACGATATCCTCAGGCGGCGTTACTTTCATTCGATTCCGATCCTTAAAGACCGAAAAGATCTTCGTGTCCATCGACCCGGAATTGCTACGCAACTGTATGGAAAATGTCTTATTGTCGCCTTTGCCCTCGACCTTCAACGGCAAGCGTCCCCATACTTCTGTATTGTTCGGGTTACGCCAAACGGTGTAATAGGCCTGATCATACTTGTCGAAAGCGAGGATCAAAATGCCGTCAAAATCCGGCTCAACTCCATCGATAGGCTTGACGGCGTTGGTTCGCGTGAGAATGACCCAGCTTCCAGGTGTCGAAGCCTTACCAACGCCTGCCGTATCGCCATCCAGACGCTGCCACGTTACGAATTTCTTATTGTTCTGCTGAAAAAAGACAATATCAGAAGGAACTTGTAGCTCGACCTGTCGTCCAAAAAGCCATCCCGCAGGTGCCGGAGAGACCGATGGATCAAGTCGAACTTGATACCAAATATCGTATTTCTCCTGTATGTTTTCAGGCTCGTCCTTTTCTTTGGCCGCTTCGATGTCGTCATTCTTTGTTCTCTTGCCCGGTTTTGGCGGCCCCTTCGTTCCGTCGTCGACGTCCGGCGCTTCTTGTTTCGGCACGAACTTCCAAGCCATGATGTCGAAGGTCGAGCCCTGAGTGAGTTTGAAGAGAACATTCTCCGGCGTCATATCCGGAGCCATCCGCAAGTTGGATGCGCTTCGAATGATGCCCGAAGCTTGCGGCGTTTGACCTTCGTATTCCTCGGCGAGTTTCCTCGATCGGTTCAGCGTGTCGCTTGTAATGACATTTTGAGCCTCGATCCAACCTTCAGTAAGTTCCGTATCTCGAGCTCGAACGCGATACCAGAGCACTTTCTCGAATTCAAACGAGTCGAGCACATCCAACGTATCGCCCCGCTTTACCTCCAGCAGATCGGCAGCCACAACTGAATATGACGTACGGATCTGTGCCGTTTTGGCAATTACTGTTGCCGTGTCACTGACACCGAGCGCATTAGTGACGCCACCGATCGCATTATCGATCGCTGTACAAGAAAGGCTCCCCAATGCGAGGGAAACAAGCAATACAAAAACAAGAACACGCGTGATCATTTCGAATCTTTCACCAACTTACGCCACGAATTATAACCCAATTTGTCGAGTATTGCCTTTTGGCGTGAATTAAGTTTCGATCTGACCGAGAGCTTCTTTATGCCGTTCGATGTCATGAGATCCAATCCTGAATTATCAAAAAGCGATGCCGCGTGGATCAGTTGTTTGTCTGGCCGGCCTTTCGTTTCGGTAACATACTCGCCGACGATCGGCCTCAGTTCGGGATATGAGTTAAGTAGTTTGAGAACAGCTTCGTTGCCGTCGGTTCGTTCAGCCCGATCACTATATGTTTGGTAAAGCTCGCGAACCAGTGTGTCGCTGCTTCGCTTGCCCTTTGATGAGATGTTCAAAGCAAGGTCGCAAAGAAAGGCGAAGGCAAGCCCTTTAGCGTACAACTCCCGCTCCGAACCACCGTAGCGTTCTTTAGTAAGTTGTATAAGACCGGTCGAGGTTTCGACCGAAAATGCACGCCCAAGCGTGTCGAGCATGTCGTCAAACCTGATCGTATTGGACCGGACCGCGAGCCGGAGCGATGAATACAACGCAAATCCTTCGTAAAACCAATCGTATCTTCCGCTCAAAGACACGCCATTTGGTATCCAAAAATGAAAAAGCTCGTGCCGCAATTGTTCATCGAGCTGCTGTAATGTTTGCGACTTGAATGGCATTTCGGTCGTCGCTATAAGTGCGGTACGTCCTCGTGTATCTGCCGCCCACTCACCTGTTGCCAAGTTTGGACGATAAACTGCAATAAGGTAATTCCCACCGCTGAGTTCGCCGAAAAGCCTTGAATAATCAAGCAATATCGCCCGTGACCTAGAATCGATCTCGTCATATGAAACCTGAAAATTCCCTCCCGTCACAACTGTAAATCGGTTGCGTTCTACCTCAAATTGAGAGCTTCTCCAGCCAGTTCCGACAAAGATAGCTGAATAATCGAGGTCACTGATCACAAGTGTGCCACTCGGGCCTTGCCTGGCAGTGCTGAAATGCTTCCAGCCGTTTGGAAGTTCTAGGTTTACGGTCGCATTGCGAATTTTTCCTGTCGGTTTAAACTCCTGAGGCAACAGATCGCCGAGCATTAAAACACCGGTTTGGTCCTTTAACCACGAGACGTGAGCCGCATCACGCAGCCTATATGTAGACCTGAGGTCAACGATGTACGAGAAGTCAACGATCTTGCCCAATGCGATGCAACAACGAGGCGTAGTTACAAGCTGAAGGGCATTACCTTGGTCGTCTCTAGCGTACGGCTTAGATATTCGTTCGGCAGGGAGCACGACCCCCGCGACGTTCTCGGCAAACGCCAGAACATGAGATTCGTTTAGCGGCCGCTCCTGCTTGAATGAGCCGGTGACAGTTAGCTCATAGGGCCGCTTTTCGTCGATCGAAAGCGTAACATTCATCTCTTGGGCCGCTGCAAATGTAAAAAATTGTAAAGTTAGCCCCAAAACGCCGAAAAAAAGGCGAACAAGCTGAAACTTTTTTGACATCACCAGTGATCGGCGCATAGACTCTTGTTTTACTTGACCTGACTGTTCTGACGTAATGTTCAGAATAAGGAATTGTATGAGCCTAATCAAAGTCATAATTTACGCTCTTGTCTTGGTGTTCAGCCTGCTATTTTTGGGAAGATTCTTTTTCTAGGTAAGTGGCTCGGACAATGGAAAAGCGACATAAGATTGTTGAAAGACCTATGCGTCTTGAAATTGGGTAGGGTAATAGCGGCTGAAATGGCCGCTTTTTTGTTTCTATATGACCGAATTGCGAAAGATAAAGCGTGCACTGATCAGCGTTTCTGACAAAGCCGGCCTCATTGAATTTGTTTCCGAACTTGTCGGACACGGCGTCGAGATCATCTCGACGGGCGGCACAGCGGCACACCTACGTAACAACGGTTTCACGGTCACTGATGTCTCAGACGTAACGGGCTTTCCGGAAATGATGGACGGCCGTGTGAAGACATTGCATCCGAAGATTCACGGCGCGTTCCTAGCTTTGCGTGATAATGCCGTACATGTCGCCTCAATGACCGAACACGGCATCACGCCGATCGACCTCGTCGTAGTAAACCTTTATCCTTTCGAGCAAACCATCGCCAAAGAAGGCGTCACGCTCGAAGAAGCCGTCGAAAACATCGACATCGGCGGCCCTGCAATGATACGCTCAGCGTCAAAAAATTGGCGCGATGTTGCAGTTGTAACCGACGTAAATAGTTACGGCGATATCATTACGGAGTTGGCTGCAAACGACGGTTCGTTATCCCTGGAAACACGTGCGAAACTAGCTGCCGCCGCTTACTCGCGAACAGCAGAATACGACACGGTGATAGCTGCGTACTTGTCAGAGTCGGGAGCCAAAGCGACCGGGTTCTCAGCGAGTGAAACAATACGAATGACCAAGGCCGCCGACCTTCGATACGGCGAGAATCCACATCAGAAAGCCGCACTTTACAAGACAAACAACGGCGGCATCGCCAACGCAGAGCAACTCCACGGCAAAGAAATGTCGTTCAACAACTATGTCGATGCTGACGCGGCGTGGGCGTTGGTTAATGACTTTGACGAAACCGCAGTCGCCATCATCAAACATACAAATCCGAGCGGCGTCGGCACAGGCACGACAAGTCTAGAAGCCTACAAACGAGCCCTATCGACCGATCCTGTGTCAGCTTTTGGCGGCATCGTCGCTCTCAATCGAAAGGTCGATGCCGAGGTTGCAACCGCGATCATCGAAGTCTTTTCCGAGGTTATCATCGCGCCTGATTTTGACGATGCAGCACTCGACATATTCAAAAGTAAAAAGAACCTTCGAGTTCTAAAATGCGGAAACGAGAGTGTTAGCGAGCGTGCCAACGTGGAATACAAACAGATCTCCGGCGGTTTTCTCGTCCAAGACGCCGATGTTCACCGGCTATCGGTCGCGGAACTCAACATTGTCACCGACCGACAACCAACCGACGACGAGCTTAAAGCGATGCAACTCGCGTGGAGGGTTTGTAAGCACGTGAAATCAAACGCAATCGTTTTTGCCAACGGCGAACGCACACTCGGCGTCGGCGCCGGACAGATGAATCGCGTCGATTCGGTTCGAATCGCTGCGATGCGAGCCGAGCGATTCGAACTCGTACTGGGCGGCTGTGCTCTTGCGTCCGATGCTTTTTTCCCCTTCCGCGACAACGTTGACGAAGCCGCTCGCTTCGGCGTGAAGGCTATAATTCAGCCCGGAGGCTCGGTCAAAGATGAAGAATCGATCGCCGCCGCCAACGAACACGGGATCACTATGGCGTTTACGGGCATACGCCATTTCAAACACTAAGGGGTTTTTCTGTTGACAAGATGTTGTGCCAATGTTTAAACTAAACGCAATTAGGACGACTGATGAACGCTCGGAAGGTTGATGGCTTGATAACCTTGCGGGCGAATTGTGTTTTAGGGGTCGATTATGAAGTATCTTGCATTACTGTTGTTCCTTGTTTCCTTATCGTTAGCTTGCGGCTCAACTCCTGCCAACACTAATACCGCTGCAAAAGCTCCTGCCGCAAATGCCGCTCCGGCCGGATCGAAACCTTCTTCGTTGCCGCCGCCGTCAAAAGAAGCTTTGGTTGAGTTCGATCGTCTCGGTAATGAGGCCTGGGCGAAAGGCGACGCAACGTACTTCGAGAATTTGCTTGCTGATAACTTTGTATCTTACTTCGGCGGCAAACGCGGCACCAAGGGCGACGAGCTTCGCATCATCCCGGAAAACAAATGCGCTATCAGATCGTGGACCCTCGACGAAACGCAAATGTTGGTAATTGACGCTGATACGGCGGTCGTCAGCTACAAAAGCAATATTGATGGCACATGTGGTGATGTTGTTCTGCCGAGCCCCTTGCGTGCCGCGACCGTTTGGGTTCGCAGTGGAGACAGCTGGAAGTCGATCTATCACAACTCAACGCCGATCGTCGATCCGGCGACATTTGTTCCGCCGCCGGCAAAGCCCGCGACTAAGTCTGCCGAAAAACCGATCCCCCAAAAGACGATTAACCCGAACAGCCCAAATGAAAAGCGTCCGCCTGTTGTGGCCGATCAGTTCACTGATCTCATCGCAGGCCTCGAACGCCAGGTTTGGGAGGCTTGGAAAGCACGCGACAGCGCAAAGCTCGGGGCATTGATGGCTGAGAACGTCATGTTCGTTGATGGCTTTGGTGGCTTTCTTGGAAGCAAAGATGCTGTGCTCGCATCGTGGCTAGGACCAAAATGCGAAATTGAATCAGTCGAGATCTCATCGCCCTCAGTTTCTCTGATCAATCCGAACGTCGCGTTGATGACCTTCAAAGGCACCGCTGTTGGAACATGCGACGGCAAAAAGCTGTTCCCATTCTGGGAAACGGCAGTTTATAGACAGGAAGGCTCGTCGTGGAAACTCATATTCGGTTTTGAAACGCCCGCGAGCTAGAACATTCAGCAAAGTAAAGCGGCTCGCAAGGCCGCTTTTTTGCGCCTTGGTGACGCTTGACTCGATCCACAACCGATGATTAAATATCGCGCATTCAAGCGGTTTCCAATTGTGTCGCCTGTGTGCGGCCAACACTTCACTTTGAGGAGAAACGATATGAAACGGATGATCTTACTCGCCGTGGCTGCGACATTGCTAGCAGCGTGCGGCGGAACAGCGACCAATAACTCAACGCCTACTGCAACAAAGGCTGACGCTCCAAAACCCACGGCGTCTGCGCCGACTGCGGAAGTTCTATTCGCGATGGAGAAACAAGCCTCGGAGGCGTGGATCAAGGGCGACAAGGCTTTCTTCGAGGGGATGATGTCCGATAAATTCGTCTCGTTCGAGCAAGGTCGCCGTGGCAGCAAGTCGGACACGCTCGGCATGATCGGCACGTACAAATGCGAGATGAAGACTTGGGACCTGACCGAGCCGCAGATGTCGAAGATAAACGACGATACCTACGCGCTCACGACCAAAGGCACTTACGACGGCAGTTGCACCGGCCCGGACGGAAAGGCTATGAAGATGCCGAGCCCGGTTCGTGCGGTCAGCATATACACCCGCGACGGCGACAAATGGAAAGGTGCGTATCATGGTGAGACGATGATCATCGATCCTAAAAATCCGCCGCCGGCTCCGCCAAAGACTGAGGCTCCTAAGAAGGACGCCGAAACTGCGAAGAAAGAGGAGATCAACAAGCCAACGCCCGGAGCCAACACCGACGCACTCGTCAAACTTCACACCGGCGGCTGGGAGGCATTCAAGGCAAAAGATGCGAAAGCGTTCGGCGACCTGCTCTCGTCAAATATGGCGCTTGTCGATCCGATCGGCGGCTATATTTCAGGCAAAGATGCCGTCATCAAAACCTGGACCGAGACGATGAAATGCGAGGGCATTACCAAAACCTCAGTTTCCGATGGTTTCGCATCAGCTCTGTCGCCGACCGTCGAGATACTCACGCTAAAGGGTACCGCTGACGGCAAATGCGACGGCATGGCGAACGGCCCGCTCTGGCAGATGGCTGTCTATGTAAAAGAGGGCGAAGCGTGGAAGCTAGCCTTTATGCAGGAATGGCCGGGAATGTAATAGTAGCGTTGGTGGTCAGTAGATGGTAGTCGCTTTCGCAGCGTACCTGATAACTACTGACTACCAACCACCTTCCTACCGTCTTCACCTGTAACTCGTTAATTGTATTCCGTCACCGTCCGTCGCAAATGTGATCGTGCCGTGAATTGGCGTGGTCAAAAGCGAAGCGGCGGCGGCCGTCCAACGCTCAACGACCTCTCGATGCGGATGCCCAAACTGCGAATGCCGCCCTGCCGAGACAACTGCAAATTCAGCCCTCGCCGCCGTCACAAACTCCGCCGTCGATGATGTCTTACTGCCATGATGCGGCACTTTGACAACGGTCGCTGCGATAGTGCCGCTAGAGAGCATTTGTCGTTCGGCAGCCGACTCAACGTCGCCCGTGAGCAAGAATGACTGTGTTCCGTAAACAATTCGCAATACCAGAGACTGGTCATTGTCAGACGCTCGCCCCGGCGAATCTGAACCAACGGGAGAAAGCACCTCGACCCTAACGTCACCGATGCTGAATATGTCACCTCGGCTTACTCGTTCGATCGCAACCTCGTTCCTCTGCAATCTGACGAAAAGCTCATCAAGCTCCGTATCCGATGGCGATGCTCTGCCGAATATAGCTTGGCCAACGCGAAAATTATCGATTACATCCTCAAGCCCTTGGACATGATCGGCATCAGCGTGAGTTGCGACCACATAGTCGATCCGCGAGCGTCCCTGCGACCAGAGAAACTCCGAAACAACACTCTCGCCGATGCTTCGGGAATCGCGTTGAAAGCTATCATCTTTGCTGTAATCGAAACGACCGCCGCCATCGACGAGCATCGTTTTACCATTTGGAAATACAATAAATATCGAATCGCCCTGTCCGACATCAAGGAATGTAACGTAGAGTCTCCCGTCGTGAGCTTGAGTGCTAAACGGATGTGTGACGATGAATGTTGTTAACGAGATTATAGCGAGAAGCGAGACCAGAACCGGACGATCGAACCTTGCTCGACGTTGTCCCAAACGTACGAACGGCGACCACCGCAATGTCGTGAACGCGATAAATACGACGAATAGACCGAAGATAACAAACACGAACTCGCTGTATGGCAGGTCAGGGATCCTTGCCGTTTGAGGCAACGTGTTCTGAAGAGATCGTGGCAGTGCGAGCATTATCTCGTTGGTCACATTTGCCGCTAGATAAAATGGACGACCAAGCACATTCGCTATCGTTCCGAAAACCGCACCTAAGATCACTAGACATGTTTCAACCGCCAACAGCGGCCCGACCCAAAGATTGTTAATCACCGACGAGAATGCGATGCGATGAAAGTAGAAAACGGAGACCGGTATCATCGCGGTTTGGACGATGAGCGAAACCATTGCAGCTTCGAAAACGAAACGAAGAATTCGTTGTGGCAAACCGGTCAGTTTTCCGCGAAAAAATGGTGATTTACGTATGCCCGCCGACCAGATATTTCTCTTTGCGTCGATCTGCCATTTTGTTGGATTCCAAAATATTGTCTCGCAAAACGATCTAGCCAGCATCGAAACTCTTGGCGGAAACGGTTGTTCGGACGTCGGCGTCCATTCGCCGATCGATCGGAGTTTGTCTATCAATGGAACGGCGATCGCGATGATCGCGAATACGCTGGCGATAGTTAGCTGAAACGACGGGCCGAACAGTTCCGATGGCCGCCAAACGAGCAGCAGCAAACATGTCGTTCCAAACAGATTCAGCAGATCTGCCTTTCGATATACAGCCGCCGCGAAGGCGTACGCCGTGAACATCACCGCCGCTCGGGTAACCGGCACATCAGCTCCGACCGCAAAGGTATAAGCCCAAACGAATCCGACCGTTACGCCAAATTGCCACCAACGACGCTTCGTTATTCTCCGCATCAGCCACATCAGCACAAAGCCGACGATAGTGATGTGCATTCCGGAAATAACGAGAATATGGAATGTACCGCCTTCGCGAAAGAGGTCGGCCGTTTGTTTGTCGAGGTAATTTCGGTTACCGAGCAGGCTCGCGTTCATCACGCCTGCTGCTGAGGGCGAGAGCTCTCTGTTCAGGCTCTCGATCATCGCTGCGCGTTTGTAGTAGATCCATGCCAGCGGCGAATATCGCGCGCCTTCGGAGATTACGGCGATCTGCGAGCGGCTGTTCGCCGAACATGTCGCGTCGACGCCCAAACGATCAAGCATCTCCCGCGTCGGCACCACTCCCGGCGTCCAGAATTCGTCCTCGCGTTTCAGATCGCAAGTAACCGCGACACGAGCTCCGTAACGCAATTCAGAAATGTCGTGTTTCTCTTTCGGAACAAAAACGCGGACATTGCCCGAAGCGACGGAGTCGTCAATAGCCTCAGCCGACAGCGTCACGATCGCGGCAT
>JAEUQI010000230.1:0-241 GCA_016789145.1 Blastocatellia bacterium
TATTTTCATTATATTATTGTTGACTGTCCGCCAAGCCTTGGAATTCTGACCGTTAACGGTCTAACAGCAGCTGATTCCCTTTTGGTGCCCATACAATGCGAGTATTTCGCTCTTGAAGGAGTAACCGAACTCTTTGAGACCCTGGCGCGCCTCAAACGCGAACTTAATCCCAACCTGACTATTGAAGGACTACTTTTGACCATGTATGACGAGCGAACGAACCTTTCTACCGCCGTGGCCA
>JAEUQI010000230.1:251-811 GCA_016789145.1 Blastocatellia bacterium
AGACCTTCGGGATTTTTACGGTCCGCAAGTGCTAAAAACAGTGATACCGCGGAATGTCCGTCTTGCGGAGGCTCCGAGCTTTGGAAAGCCAATAATTTCATATGATATTCGGTCACGCGGCGCCGAAAGCTATATCGAACTTGCAAAGGAGATCTTAAGCCATGGCTAGACAACCACTCGGACGGGGTTTGAGCGCCTTATTGGGAGATGCCCCTGCGGAAAAAGATCATGTTTCCGCAAACGAGGTCGACATCGATCTTGTTGAACCAAATCCGCAACAGCCGCGCAGTCGCTTTCTCGATTCGGCGATCGACGAACTTGCGCAGTCGATAAGGGTCAACGGGATCGTACAACCGGTGGTTGTTCGTCAGAAAGGTAAAAAGTACCAGATAGTTGCCGGAGAGAGGCGTTGGCGCGCAGCCCAACGTGCCGGTTTGAGACGTCTTCCCGTCACGGTCAAGGAGATCGCAGACGATAAACTGCTCGAGATCGCCCTGATCGAAAACATCCAGCGTCAAGAACTAAACCCTGTTGAAGAAGCTCGTGCGTACCGCAAACTT
>JAEUQI010000231.1 GCA_016789145.1 Blastocatellia bacterium
CGACGATGATGACCGCGCTGACCAATGTCACCGGCTCGCATCTCTTGGATAACGAGCTATACGATTTCCGCAACTTCGAGCCGATGATCAAGGCGATCCCCGCCGGCCACGGCTCCGTCCAAAAAGAACTAGACGACGTCTTCGACCACAGCGAGTCCGCCTACACACCGCAGAATCCACAGTTTCAAACCATCGCAGCGGAATTGATTCAGTAGGAAGTAGTCGGTAGTCGGTAGGCGGTAGGCGTCGGCAGCTGGTTGCGTCTTTCGCAACACTGGCACGTTCTTTGTGCCAGAACCCCGCACGGAGTAAGGGAATTTCCGGACATTCGTGCATTCGTGGCTTAAATTTCTTGTAACGCCCACGCCCAGATCCCCAAATCTGTAACAGCTACACCCAAAGTGGTACCGGAAACACCCCAAAGTGGTAGAGTAGTTTCCGCAAAGTGGTAGAGTACTTTGCCCAAAGTGGTAGAGTTGTTTTCACACATCCCAACCCCAAATTAACCCCACCATTCACAACGCTCCAGCACCCGCTTACGACTTTTCTTAACTCCACCGTTAACAATTCCCCGGCCGGCAAGACATCCACGACCGAAAGCCCTCGGCATGCTCGCCCGATGATACTCATTGTATGTTGATCGCCTGCATACAATGCGTATAGTTTGATCTCTATGCTCTTGGTTTCGGCTATGCCGTGATCGCAGTGCGGTCGGGCTTGCCCTACCGTCGGACGCCTAATAGAAACCAAGGAGGAGGCTATGCCTCCGACTCACGAGCTTCTGACGACCCTTTTACTTTTTTCGATGC
>JAEUQI010000232.1 GCA_016789145.1 Blastocatellia bacterium
CGTTAAAAATGGCTGGTAAACTACTGTCCGGGAAATCGAAGAACAAATCTGTACTCATTGTGGAAATCGATCTCATCAATCGTGACTTCAGTCGAAGTCCATTCCAGTTCAGGTTCTAGGAGCTCATCCATTTCATGTAACTGAAACTCTATGGCGTTGAAAGCTCCGAGAGCACCCGTCTTTCGAATATCGATGGTTATGGTTCCCGATGGGTCAAGAATGTCAAAAGCTGGAAAGTCGGCCCGACGATAGATTTTGACCTCATACTGACCGTCCGGCGAGATGCTCCGATACCTTTCATGGTTGAGAAATATGCTCGGACCTAATCCAGTTGCGACCAATAGGGTGGGAATCATAACTAAGATGAGCAAGCACGTTGCCACAACTACAATGCCGATAAGAACAACGCGTCTAAGGAATCTATTCGATCCTGGAACCTGTTTAACAGCTTCGTCGCTCATTTGCTTTTCAAACCTCCCGAACGCGGATGAAATCGCTCGTAGTTACGCTTGAGCTGTTCGCTCGTGACGTGTGTGTAGATCTGTGTGGTCGAGGCGTTATTCTGTACCAAGTGCGTCGCAAACGAATGCCGCAAAGTATGCGGCGAAACGCCTGTAAAACCACATCGCTCGGCGTATTCCTTAATAAAGGTATGAATCGTTTGTCGCGTTATAGGCGAACCTGAGGGCGTGACGAACATTCTGTCGGTTAGTAAACCGTCTTTCTTTCGTCTGAGTGCCAAATAGCTTTCTAACCAACGCACAGCAGTCGCGTACACGGGAATCCTCCGAGTCTTGTTCCCTC
>JAEUQI010000233.1 GCA_016789145.1 Blastocatellia bacterium
CGTTGCTTTTCGGAACAAAGTACGCGCCCGAAACTCAAAACCGGATCAAGCCGATGTATATCTTCGGCCCGCCGGGGATAAAGGGGCTGGTAAACGGATTCGATCTGGTTAACGACTACGGACTATTAGAGCAGCCTTTTCCGTTGGAAGTTGTTGAAATAGAGCCGGGACGGTCGTTTGAGATATTTGACGGTCTAAAAGCAAAATCTTTCTCGACACCGCATACTGCCGAAAGTTCCGCGGTCAGAATTGAAGAAACCGGCGGCGGTTCGCTTGTTTACACCTCAGATACGGGCTATTCGACCAATCTTGGTGCTTTCGCCCGGGGAGTAGATCTGCTGTTGATCGAGTGTTCGTTCGTGAAAGACAAACCCGTCGAAAAACACCTTGAGATTAGAGATGTAGCGCAGATGGCCCGGTTTTCCATGGCAGAAAAGATAATGCTCACACACTTCTATCCCGAATGGGACAATGTAGTTTTTTCAGACGAGGTTGATGATATATCAGTATTTGGCGAAGTGATCGAAGCAATTGACGGTCTCCGTCTTAACGTGGGTCAGCGACCCATAACTTAAGTTCAAATACCGGCCGCTAGAACTTTGTCCGTGCTTTTGCACCAGAATCATTCCGACGGCTATTTCGATGCACTTCGTTTAGCAAGGTCCATCAATTCGTCCGGCATCCATTTATCGAGGTTCTTGTCGACGGCCTCGCCGATCGACTTGCCGCGATTGCGCCATTCTTTCGTTGGATCATCCTCACGGCCGGACTGTTTCGGATAATTCTCGACCTGTT
>JAEUQI010000234.1 GCA_016789145.1 Blastocatellia bacterium
CTATTACACTTGGGGCTCTGTCCCGCTGCTGCTTCTTCTGTTTATCGGCGTTCTCATGATCCCGATCGCGGGAATCACATCGACGGTGATGTCCGAACAGATAACCTTACCTGCGATGCAGAACGCCCAAGCAGCTCAAACCGTATTCAGTCAGCCATTTGATATAAAAGGAAACCGAAACGTACGCATCACCGCAAACGCTAACGTCAGCAATGCCTGGGCCGACCTTGATGTTGATCTGATAAACGACCAGAGCCAGGAAGTCGAGTCGGTCAACGTCCCGATCGAATATTACAGCGGAACGGACAGCGACGGGGCATGGACGGAAGGTTCGCAATCGACGGATGCGACATTGTCGTCGTTACCAGCCGGAAAGTATACGCTACGCGTTGAAGGCACCTGGCAAAACTGGCAGCAGCCGATCGCGGTCGGCGTAAAGGTGGAACAGAACGTGAATCGCGGCGTCAATTTCTGCTGCGCGTTCATCGCGTTAGCGATCGTTCCGTTCTTTGGGCTGATCAGAAAATGGAGTTTTGAAGCGTCTCGCTGGAAGGACAGTATGTTCGGCTCGTCCGGTTCCTCTGACTCGGATTCCGATTCTGATTCCGATTGGAGCAGTGACGATTAGTTAAGGTGAATCTATGTTCAAAGTGATATATGCGGTCTTGGCCGCCGGCGTACTTTTAGCTTATACAGCTGCGGCCTGGTTTGGCTGGGAACTCGCTAATTCAGGAAGTAAATCGCGGCTTGGTGTGCCGTTCATCTATACAGGATT
>JAEUQI010000235.1 GCA_016789145.1 Blastocatellia bacterium
GCATCGGCAAATACATTTTCGATTTCTACTGCCCGTCAGAAAAACTAGCGATCGAATTGGACGGCCGACTTCATTTTGTCGATCACCCGAAGTTGAACGACCGCACGAAAAGAAAATTTGCAGAGTCACAAGGAATTCGTGTCCTTCGTTTCGAGAATAAGCTAGTATTTGAAGATGCGGAATGGGTTCTCGCCGTTATTCGCAGCAACTTCGGCTGGTGGAGCGAGAGAACCACCCCGTCAGTTCCGGCAAAAGACGCCGGAACTGCCACCCCTCCTTCGTAAGGAGGGGAGCCTTTTGTTGATGCTCTTCGGCGATGCGAAGAAGGTTGTGGATGAGATATTGGGGGAGATGCGAGGATAATCGATGGATTGAAGTGAAACGACTCGGAATATCCATCTTAGTTTTCTTTGCTCTGATTATTGTCGCTATATCCGGCTTGCGTCTGTATGATTTTCGGCGGGATCGTGCTCTTCGGGAGAATATCTTGAAAGTTAAGGTAGGAATGAGCGAACAAGAGGTGATTCAAATTCTCCGTGAACCGACCGACCGAATGCTCTCAGACATTGCGGTAAGTTATTGGACTTACGATACAGACACGCTAGGACGGTTGATTGACGACAATCCGGACCGCATGGGTAACTTGGCGTTAGAGATGGGTTCCGATGAAAGGGTCGTAAAGGTCTTCGATTTAAGGTGATGAGAGCCACCCAACGTAACTGTAATGCGTCGCAGGCTTAGTACAATGCGTGACAAGCTTAATGTGAGGTGA
>JAEUQI010000236.1 GCA_016789145.1 Blastocatellia bacterium
TCCACGACCTCGGTCACGGACCGTTTTCACACGTTATGGAGACGATCCTCGGCTTTCACCACGAGAACTTTACGGTGGCCTGTGTGGAAACTGAAGGATCGGGTATCAACGACGTGCTTCGCAGCTTTTCGTCTGATATGGTTTCGGACGTCGCGTCCATCTTCAAAGGCGATTTTCGGCGAAGGGCTCTGGCTCAATTAGTGTCGTCTCAACTCGACGTTGACCGTATGGATTACCTGCTACGCGACAGCCTTATGACCGGTGTCAAATACGGTATATATGATCTGGAATGGGTCCTGAAATCCATCGAGATAAGTGAAGCTGATGACCGGCTATTTGTATCAGCCAGAGGGGTTTACGCGGTCGAGGACTATCTTCAAGCTCGCTATTATATGTTTCGGCAGGTCTATTTTCACCGAACGCTCCGCGCGGCGGAGACGGTCCTGAAATCTCTGCTTCGGCGTGCGATAGATCTGTTCAGATCAGCAAAACCGGTTTGGCATGCGTCCGGGACACCGTTTGAATCGATCCTCTCGGGCCGTCAACTAACGATTGACGAACACTTCTCGCTTGACGACACCGATGTACTTTTTCATATAAAACAATGGCAGCATTCCGACGATCCGATCCTGTCGGACCTCTCGCGCTCGTTCCTGAATAGACGCCTCTTTAAGGCATTTGACCTGGATATGCCCGAAGCTGAACGCGCCGAGTTTGTCCAAGCGGCCCGCCGAATCGTCGAAAAGCACGGGTTTGATCCGACC
>JAEUQI010000237.1 GCA_016789145.1 Blastocatellia bacterium
CGCTCGTCGATACGTTCCTTTGTGAACGCCTCGGGACCAACGTCTACTTAAAGCACGAGCTTCTGCAGCGAACTGGAGCGTTCAAAGTCCGCGGTGCGTTTAATAGAATGCTTCAGCTATCCGGCGACGAGCGTGCTCGCGGCGTAGTTGCAGTAAGCGCCGGAAATCATGCGCAGGCGGTAGCATATGCCGCGAAGGTTCTTGGGCTGAGATCGGTGATCCTGATGCCGGAAAACACGCCGGACAATTACGTTCAAAAAACGCTAAAACATGGTGCGGAAGTGCGATTCTTCCCATCGCTCGCGTGGGCCTTTGACTCGGCTTCGTCGTTCGAGAGTGAAGGCTATACATACATTCATCCGTTCGACGACCGCGACGTGATCGCGGGCCAAGGAACGATCGGTCTCGAGATCCTGGAAGATGTTCCGGACGTGACTGACGTTATCGTCAGCATCGGCGGCGGCGGATTATCGGGCGGTGTCGCCTGCGCGATCAGGTCGCTGCGGCCGGATGTCAACGTCTGGGGCGTCGAAACCCGTGGAGCTCATAGCATGTCCGCCGCACTCGATGCTGGCGAGGTCGTCGAACTGTCGGAGATCACGTCGATCGCCCGCACGCTCGGGGCAGCCCGCGTTGGAGCGTTGAATTTTGAACTCGCAAAAGAGTATCTTTCGGGTGTGACCGTCGTCGATGACACCGAGGCAGTAGCTGAGATGTTTTGTTTGCTGGACAAGGCCAAAGTCCTGACCGAGCCGGCG
>JAEUQI010000238.1 GCA_016789145.1 Blastocatellia bacterium
GACAAGTTGGCTCAACTCGCCGAGCGCATCGGCGCGCTGGCCCCGGCCAGCCTCAACCGGGCCTATGTCGACACGGGGCCGGTCATGGAGAAGGCCTGGGCCCAGCAGGCCGGACTCGGATGGATCGGCAAACACTCGAACCTCGTCTCGACAGACTTCGGCTCCTGGCTGCTCCTGGGAGAAATTCTGACGACCCTGGAGCTGGAGCCGGATGAGGCGGGAACCGATCTCTGCGGAAGCTGCACGCTCTGCATCCAGGCCTGTCCGACCGGCGCGATCACCGAGCCATACGTCGTCGATGCCGGACGGTGCATCTCCTACCTGACCATCGAACTTCGCGGCACCGAACCGCCGATCGCCGAGGACCTCCGGCGAAAGCTGGGCAACCGGATTTTCGGCTGCGACGATTGCCTGGACATCTGCCCCTACAACGTCCAGGCCGGACCAACCACCGAACCCGGCTTCCAACATTCCCCGCTCACCGGCGCCCCCTCGCTGCTGGCCCTGACGAAGATGGACGAGCAGACCTTCGCCACCACGTTCAAACACAGTCCCATCCGCCGCGCAAAATACGCTGGACTTCAACGCAATCTCTCCTGGGCGCTCTCCAACGAAACCGCACCCATCGATGGACACAGCCCCACACCTCCGCCGAGCGCCGATCCCCGCTAAGCCTCACCCACTGTTTCTCCCCGGCCGATAGTGGTAGGCTAAGGTCTCATGTCCTCCCTCATGTGAGGACCCACCGCAGCCGGTT
>JAEUQI010000239.1 GCA_016789145.1 Blastocatellia bacterium
AACAAGGCTGAATAGCTTTTGTTATTCCGCAATCCACAATCCGAAATCCGCAATAAGGGAAGCTTCGCGCTTCTTTTTTACGGCACGCGAGGGCGCGTGCGTACCCAGCGGTTATAACGTCACCGACTCAATCACTCCGACCCAGTGATCGGCGCGCAAACGACCGGCGGCGAATTCCGCTATCACGTCGAAGACCTGATCGGAGAAGCCTCCGATGTTCAGGATGTCTTCGCGTTCCTGCGCCTGAGTCGTGGCGTAAGGTTGAATGTCAATGCAGACCAGGCGCGCGTGCGCATTGCGCCCTTTGAACTCAGCCCATTGCTTCATCGTTGCGGTGGCGCTGACTCCGAACGCTCCGTAGCGCGGTGTGTCCATCCACGATTCGTTATCCGAAACGTAGATGACCAGATCGCCCGTAGCTTTGCGGCTGTTCAGTTCATGCAGCGGCGCGCTGCAATTCGTGCCGCCGCTGGGCAAACTGGCCAGCTTTTCGGCGTTGGTCATTACGCTGTCGCGGGCGTTCAGCGAACACTGAACCACGTCGTCGGAAAACGGAATGACTTCGGCGTTCGGGTTGCGGCGAACGATGGCCGCCGCGACCAGAGCCGCTACGTCAATGCAACGAATCTGGCTGGTTGAGCCTTTGCGGTAACCAGTCGCAGGCGAGTGCATCGAACCGGAAACGTCAGGGAAGATGTAAACCTTGCCCGGCAGTTTCGGCACGTTGGCGATGGCGATTTCCATCGCGTCC
>JAEUQI010000023.1:0-17928 GCA_016789145.1 Blastocatellia bacterium
GGCGAAGAGCGAGCTCACGCAGCGTTGCGAGGTTTCCTTTGCGGAAGAAATTGCTGAGAGCCTGTTCTATCTTTTCAACAGAGTAAATCTTCCCTTGCCGCAGCCGCGTTCGAAGCGTGTCGATCGAAACATCAACGTCGATCACCTCGTCCGCGTTCTTGAAAAAACAATCGGGCACCGTCTCGCGAACCTGTATGCCCGTGGTCGTCGTCACGACATCATTCAGCGACTCAATGTGCTGAATATTGACGGCCGTAATGACCGAAATGCCGTTTTCAAGCAGCTCTTTGACGTCTTGATAACGCTTTTCGTGCCGCGAGCCTTCGATATTGGAATGTGCAAGTTCGTCGACGATCGCAACCGCAGGTTTCCGTGCGATCACAGCATCGAGATCCATTTCGTCGAAGGTGTTTCCGCGATATTCGATCTTCCGCGGCGGAATTATCTCGAGATCCTTGATCTGTTCCTCGGTCTCGACGCGGCCGTGGGTTTCGACGACGGCGACGACGACGTCGATTCCCTGCTCTTTCAGTTGATGAGCGTCTTCGAGCATGCGATAGGTCTTGCCGACGCCCGCCGCCGCACCGATATAAACACGCAGCTTCGCCCGCTCGCTCTCACGGACCATCTCTAAAAGCGAATCCGGCGAAGGCCGCTCTCCGGCATCGCGATTTGGCATTTCGGTTATTTCCGTATCAACGAACATCTGATCTATCGCTTCCAACGACCCAAAAGTCACCGCCAAACAGCGAAATTACCGCTCCTTCGACCGAAACTGAGCCTCCGTCTAGCAATAATTAACCTCCGAGCCGCAATAATGAGCCTCCATCGAGCAATTTTCAACCGCCAAGTCGGCGTCGCAAACCTCCATCGAGCAATTTTCAACCGCCAAGTTGCCTTCACGCGGCTCCGAGTCGCCTTCACGCACCGCCAAGTCGCCTTCACGCACTGCCAAGTCGTCGTCACGCACCGCCAAGTCGTCGTCACGCGGCGTCATTTTGGCATTTTGCGACTAGTTTTGAGATTTATCAAGCTCCAGATTGAGCAAAAGCACATTCACTCGCGGTTCTCCCAAAAAGCCAAAGTCGCGTCCGGACGTGTGTTTTGCGACTATTTCACGCAATTTCGCCTCGCTGATACCGCGTTCGCGTGCCACACGCGGCAGTTGGAACTCAGCAGCCGCCGGCGTGATGTGCGGATCCAATCCCGAGCCACTCGTCGTGACCATATCGGCCGGTATCTTTGCCGTTGAGTTCTCTTCCGATAGCGTTTCGGCGTCTGTCGTTACGCGATCGATGAGTTTCTTGTTCGTCGGCCCAAGATTCGAGCCGCTTGAGGCTCCGGCGTCGTAACCGTCGCCCGCAGCAGACGGACGCGAGTGAAAATACTTCGCCGACGTGAACGTTTGGCCGATCAGTTCGGATCCAACGACCTCGCCGTCTTTAACGATCAACGAGCCGTTCGCCTGATGCGGGAACAACGCCTGCCCGACGCCCCAAACCGCCAGCGGATAGAGTACGCCAACCAAAACCGTCATTACAAATATCACAAGTGTCGATGTTATAAGGTCTTTCATGTGTTTATTTCTTTACCGCCGAGACGCTGAGACGCTGAGATTCCTATGATCAGTTCCTTTTCTTCTAGCTTGTTCTGCTAATAAGCCGACTTAGTATCTCGGCGTCTCCGCGTCTCTGCGGTTAATCTCATAGTCAAGCAAGTCCGATCGCGGTAATGATCACGTCGATGATCTTGATGCCGACGAATGGTACGATCAGGCCGCCGAGGCCGTAGATCAGCAAATTCCGCTGCAGTAGCGACGAAGCCGCCATTGGGCGATACTTCACGCCTTTCAAAGCAAGCGGGATCAGTGCGATGATCACCAACGCATTAAAGATCACGGCCGACAGTATCGCCGATTGCGGCGTTTTGAGGCCCATGATGTTCAGTGCGTCCAGCACCGGAAACGTCGCGGCGAACATCGCCGGAATGATCGCGAAATACTTTGCCACATCATTCGCGATCGAGAATGTCGTGAGCGCTCCGCGAGTCATCAGCAGTTGTTTTCCGATCTCGACGACCTCGATAAGCTTTGTCGGGTCTGAGTCGAGATCGACCATGTTGCCTGCCTCTTTCGCGGCTTGCGTGCCGGTGTTCATCGCCACGCCAACGTCCGCCTGAGCCAACGCCGGAGCGTCGTTCGTGCCGTCGCCGGTCATCGCGACCAGCTTGCCGTCGGCTTGCTCTCGTTTGATGAGCGCCATCTTGTCCTCGGGCGTCGCTTCGGCGAGAAAGTCATCGACGCCGGCTTCGTTCGCGATCGAAGCAGCCGTCAAAGGATTATCGCCGGTTATCATCACCGTCTTTATGCCCATCTGACGAAGCTGCGTGAACCGCTCACGCATTCCGGATTTGACGATGTCTTTCAGATAGATCACGCCGAGCGGTTTGTGATCGTCGGCGACAACGAGCGGCGTTCCGCCTGCCTTTGCGATGCGTTCGACGACCTCGCGAAGCTCCGCCGGCGACTGTTTGCCGCCGGCCGCGACGTATTTCTCGATCGCATCGACCGCACCTTTGCGAATTTCGCGGCCATCGAGATCAACGCCCGACATTCGCGTCTGCGCCGTGAAAGCGATGAACTCCGCTTTGTCGCTTAGCGTGCGAGTTTCGCTGACGCCGTACTTTTCTTTTGCAAGAGTCACGATCGAACGTCCCTCAGGCGTTTCGTCCGACAGTGAAGAAAGCTGCGCCGCATCAGCCAGCGTCGCGGCGTCAACGCCCTTGAGCGGAATAAATTCGCTCGCTTGTCGATTGCCGAGCGTGATCGTGCCGGTCTTGTCGAGCAGCAGCGTGTTAACGTCGCCCGCCGCCTCGACCGCACGGCCGCTCATGGCAAGTACGTTGTGTTGGATCAGCCGATCCATACCAGCAATGCCGATCGCCGATAGCAGTCCGCCGATCGTCGTCGGTATCAGGCAAACGAGCAACGCGATCAGCACAAATATCGTCTGCGGAGCTTCCGAATAGATCGCGAACGGCTGCAATGTCACAACCGCAAGCAGAAAAACTATCGTCAGGCCCGCGAGCAGAATGTGCAGAGCGATCTCGTTCGGCGTCTTCTGCCGAGACGCACCTTCGACAAGCGCGATCATGCGATCGATGAACGTCTCGCCGGGATTCGACGAGATACGTACCTTGATCCAATCGGACAGAACACGAGTGCCGCCCGTAACCGCCGAACGGTCGCCGCCGCTTTCGCGAATAACCGGAGCAGATTCGCCCGTGATCGCGGATTCGTCGACCGAAGCGACGCCTTCGATCACTTCGCCATCGCCGGGAATGAACTCGCCCGCCGCAACGTAAACCACGTCGCCCTTTCGCAGGTCAGGAGCCGCGACGGTTCGCTGCGAGCCGTCTGCGTCGATGATCGTCGCGGTCGTTTCGGTCTTTGACCGTCGAAGTGTGTCGGCCTGAGCCTTGCCGCGTCCCTCGGCCATAGCTTCGGCGAAGTTTGCGAAAAGCACCGTGAACCACAGCCACAGCGTGATCTGCAATTCGAACGCGAAGCTTCCGCTCATGCCTGTGAACAACCCGATCAACATCCTCACCGTCAAGAACAAAGCCCCGATCTCGACGATGAACATCACCGGATTCTTGATCATCTTCCGCGGATCGAGCTTTCGCAGCGAACCGGCAAGTGCTTGCTTAATAATATTGCTATCCCAAATAGAAATTGCGTTTTTCATAAGAACCTTTTTATCCCACGAAATACACGAAAAACACTAAATAAGAGCCAATTGATTGATTAACCATTTTTGTGTATTTCGTGTATTTAGTGGGCAAATCTTCCTCAAAAAGTCTGGCCATTGATCATCTGGAAATGTTCCAAGATCGGCGACAAGCTCAGCACAGGGAAGAACGTCAATGCTCCGAGTATTATTACAATGCTGACGAGCAAGATGCTGAACAAGACCGTGTTGACCGGAAATGTTCCGATCGTAGCGGGAACTTGCTTTTTGCTTGCAAGGTTTCCGGCGATCGCCAGAACCGGGACGATCATTAAGAACCGGCCGACGAGCATCGCGATCCCGAGCGTGGTGTTATACCAGAGCGTGTTGGCGTTGAGTCCGGCGAATGCGGAGCCATTGTTTCCGGTCGCCGATGTGTACCCGTACAAGATCTCAGATAAACCATGAGCACCTGGATTGTTGAGCGAGGTCAGTCCGAAATCGGGCGATATCGACGTCACTGCCGCAAAGCCCAGGATCAAGAGCGGAAAGATCAGCACGTAAAGCATCGCCATCTGCACGTCGAACGCCTCGATCTTCTTTCCAAGATACTCCGGCGTTCGGCCGACCATCAGTCCGGCGATGAATACCGTCAAGATGATCATCACCAGGATCCCGTACATTCCCGCACCGACGCCGCCGAAAATGACCTCGCCGAGTTGGATGTTGATCATCGGCACAAGTCCGCCTATTGGCGTAAAACTATCGTGCATAGAATTAACAGCACCGCACGAAGCCGCCGTTGTCACGGTCGCAAATAGTGCGGACGCTGCCATTCCGAATCGCGTTTCTTTACCTTCGAAATTGCCGCCGACCAACGTTTGATCGACGTTCGCCGGAAAGATCGGATTGCCCTTCGCTTCCGCCCAATAGAGCGTCGCGGTGCCGGCGACGAGCAGAATCATCATCGCCGAATAAACTGCCCAACCGTGCCCCTGAGATTTGACCATTCGCCCAAGCATATAAGTAAAGCCGGCCGGAATGAGCAGTATCAGCAGCATCTGAACGAAGTTTGACAATGGTGTCGGATTCTCTAGAGGATGAGCAGAATTGGCGTTGAAAAAGCCGCCGCCATTCGTGCCCAGCATCTTGATCGCAAGCTGTGAGGCGACCGGTCCTTGAGCGATCGTCTGACTGTCGATCAACTTATCTTCCTGAACGGTTTCTCCTTTCTCGTCCTTTACGACCGCTCCGTCAGCGTCTTTTTTATCGACCTGGATCGTTCTAGCATCGGTCAGTTTGGCTGAATCGTACGGTTTGAAATTCTGCACAACGCCCTGCGACACAAAAAATATGGCCGCCAGGAACGACAGAGGCAACAGGACGTAAAGCGTGCCGCGAACAAGGTCTTTCCAGAAATTGCCGAGGTTCGTTGTCTCGAACCTCGATATTCCGCGAATGAACACAACTGCCAACGCCATACCAACCGCCGCCGACAGAAAGTTCTGCACCGACAGCCCTGCCATCTGCGTAAAATAGCTCATCGTCGTCTCGCCGGCGTAAGATTGCCAGTTCGTGTTGGTGACGAATGAGACGGCCGTGTTGAACGAAAGATGTTCAGACGGAGCGGCAAAACCTTGCGGATTCGACGGAAGATAGAACTGCAAACGCTGTATCGCATAGAGCGCAACGCTCGATGCGACGCTAAATAAAAGCATCGCGAAGCCGTATTGCTTCCAGTTCATCTCTTTCTCGGTATCAACACGAGTGATCGCATAGATCAACCGTTCGAACGGTCGAACAAGGATATCGAGAAAAGTCTTCTCGCCGTTGTATACCTTTACGAGATAAATGCCGACCGGCTTTGCCAGCAGCGTTAGGATCGTGAGATACGCTAGTATCTGTAAAATTCCGATGAATGTCATGATCGTCTCTTAGAACTTCTCGGGACGCAGTAGTGCGTAAACGAGATAAATTAGTAAAAGTGCCGTGCCGGCTAGTGCGAAGATCGATTCGGTGTTCATTGTTTCTTACCTCCTTTCTTTAGCCGCTCGCACTGTGCCAAATAACCTATCGCGGCTGCGAAAAAGACAATGATCACTGAGATATATATGACGTCGGTCATTGTGTTGCTCCGTTAGTTAAAGTTGTATCCAAGCTCAAAGAGAAAGAAGTGATTGCCTTGAGCAGCCTGTCCATTACCGATCGAGTACGACCAATAGGTCGTAACCTTCGGATGCGGTTTATAGATAACGCCCGGCGTAAAGTAGCCCGAAGCGTGGCGGCCCGTTATCCAATCCGCGGCGAATGTGACCTTGCTGTTGACCGTATGCTCAATGCCAAACTGTCCTCCGGCACGAACCGCTTTCGGTGCGAAAACGTTCTTGCTGGCGACAAATCCACCTGCTGTCAGGCGGGTCTTGTTTATCGTCTTTGCGACTGCGGCGTACGACCACGTACCTATGTTGTACGAGCGGTTTCGTACCGGGATGTAGAAATTAGTTCCCGTGATGATCGCAAGATCTTTCTTCTCATTTTCATAGGCCTTCCACTTTACGGTTGGGACGATAGTGGTCGAGTCACTTCCAGGCTGCACGTTTCCGGTGACATTCACGCCAACCTCAACGTTGCCGCCGACACCAACCACGAGTCTCGGCACGAAGCTCGAGAATCTGCCAAACGCTGCACTACGGTCGACCTTGAACGCTGCGTCGAGTTCGACATAGACCTTTCCTTGATCGAGAACGTCCGCCGTTGGGACGTTGAAGATCGTTTGTTGCGCCGCCATCGGAATGACCGAAGTCAGCAGTGATATAAATGCAAGTATTAGTATTTTCATTTCTTCTTTTCGTATTCATCCATAAACGCAGCACCTAGCATCATCATTGGGATCGCGACGATCAGCATGAATGCTCCGACATTATCCAAGACCGTGTCTCGGCCGATCATCCACTGGATCACAACGCAAAGGAGGCCGAACACGATGAACGCAATTCCGCCAAATATGCCGAGAGCGGCACCTATCGAGCAAACGAGGGAGCCCAACAAGTGATTTCGTAGTGTTTCTAATAGCTTTGGCATATGAACCAACGTGCCTTGTTTTAGTATTTCCGTACTCATGATCTCTCCGTCGGACCGGACAACGGCCTCGACAGTTTCGAGAATATCTATTGGAAAGTAAGAAGTTACTAAGGCACTCGTAAAAAGTTCGTAAGTATTTAGCCTCGTCGATCTACATGTTGGATTGCCCATCTTTATGAAATCTTTATGGTTTCTTTATGGTTTCTTAATAGACTTATCCTTAAAATCTATGGTTTCCGCCAACAAAGAAGAGCAGCGGAAAAAGGAGGCGCGGTCACGAGCTGACCGTGCCTTAATTACGTTATATGAGTTCAATTAACGGCGGTTCTGAAGGCGGTTTTCGTAATTGGTTAATGCAAGGAGCGCGACAGCCTGATGCCGCCTTTACTGCAAAGGCCCATCATCAGAGGCACTCTTGGTGGCAAGTGATGTGCCTGACAGGCGTCGATTATTTTTCGACGCTAGGCTATCAGCCCGGCATCGCGTTCGTTGCGGCAGGAGCACTTTCGCCTATAGCGACGCTGATCCTTGTCATGTTGACGCTCTTTGGTGCACTGCCGATCTACAATCGAGTTGCGGCCGAGAGTCCACATGGTCAGGGTTCGATCTCGATGCTCGAATCACTTCTCTCGCGTTGGAAGAGTAAGCTTTTCGTACTCGCACTGCTCGGCTTTGTCGCGACCGATTTTATCATCACGATCACGCTATCAGCCGCCGATGCGTCAGAACACATAATCCATAATCCATTTATCGAGGAACATTTTAAGTTTCTCGACCATCCCGTGTTGGTGACTTTCTTGATGATCGCGGTACTTGCGGCAGTTTTTCTGAAAGGATTTAAAGAAGCCATCGGTATCGCCGTTTTTCTTGTGGCTACATACCTTTTGCTGAATCTAGTGGTGATCGTGACAGGTATGTATCACATATACCTAGACCCAGCGACACTCACAAATTGGAAGAATGCTGTTTTCACGAACAATCACGGCGGAGCACAGAGTATTCTCGCGGTGATAGGTCTTTCGCTGCTTGTATTTCCAAAACTCGCTCTTGGGCTCTCAGGATTTGAAACCGGCGTTGCCGTTATGCCGCTCATCGAGAATCCTCGCCGTATCGAAAAAACCAAGAGGCTTTTGCGAACTGCGGCTCTGATAATGAGCTTTTTCCTCATCTGCAGCAGCTTCATCACAAGCGTCTTGATCCCAGCTGCTGAGTTTCAACATGGCGGAAAGGCTTCGGGCCGTGCACTCGCATTTCTTGCTCACGAGTATCTCGGCGACTATTTCGGGACGGCTTACGACATAAGCACGATACTAATTCTTTGGTTCGCCGGTGCGTCGGCGATGGCAGGCTTGCTCAATATCGTGCCGCGATACTTGCCTCGATACGGTATGGCTCCGAACTGGGCTCGTGCTTCGCGACCGCTCGTTATCATATTCGCAATTATCTGTTTCGTTATCACATGGATCTTCGAAGCCAATGTTGAGGCCCAAGGCGGCGCCTACGCGACCGGCGTTCTGGTTCTAATGACATCCGCGGCAACGGCTGTTACGATCTCGTCGTGGCGGCGCGGACAAACTTCACGTTGGGCGTTTCTTCTGATCGCTCTCGTGTTTACTTACACGACTCTCACCAACATCATCGAACGCCCCGACGGCATCAAGATCGCGTCGTTGTTCATACTTGCGATCGTCGCTGCTTCGTTCATATCAAGAGCGATGCGTACGACCGAGTTGCGAATTCAAAAAGTCGAATTTGACGAGACAGCGAAGCAATTCATCGACGACCTAAAGGGCGAAGAGATACGCATCGTGACCAATCGCCGCGAAACCGGCGATGTCACTGAATATCGCTTCAAAGAGCACGAGAAACGCGTTGACAATCACATTCCGGCGAGCGATGCGATATTGTTCTATGAGATCGAGATCGGCGACGCATCGGAGTTTGCCGGAAAGATCGAGGTGAAGGGCGTAGATGTCGCGGGCTATCGAATTCTTCGCACGCACGCTCCGGCCGTTCCCAACGCGATCGCGGCCTTGTTGCTTAAGATCCGAGACGAGACCAAAACGATACCGCACGTATATTTCGGCTGGAGTGAGGGAAATCCGATCAAGTACCTGATCCGCTATATTTTGTTTGGCGAAGGCGACACGGCACCTGTTACGCGTGAAATTTTGCGTCAAGCAGAGCCCGATCCGGAACTTAGGCCGAGCGTACACGTAGGTGGCTAAATGGTTTTGATCAGGGATCGCGGAGAGTTCATCCGGCTATTTCGCGCTGTCAAATACGTCCATTAAATGGGTCCCGAGCATTATCATTGGAATGGTGGCGATCAAACAGACCGTGCCGATAACGCCATATGCCCTGTCGCCATCGATCAACGAATGCACGACAGCGAGGACAAGACCTGCCAACGGAAGCGCAGCTCCAACGCCAAATATTGCCACTGCGGATGCTGCAAGCGCTCGCTTGCTTAGATGATGTTTTTCCGTCAGCGGAGAATCAGCAATGGACGTCTCTTCTTTCACACAACGAGGATACGCATAATTCCGTAAATGTTGTGTGAGAAAGATATAAAGATTTTATAAGGATTCCGCCTTAGCCTATCGACGTTGAAAATCTGTAGCCGACCCATGGCTCAGTTCTAATGAACTGAGGTTTCGCCGGATCTTTCTCGATCTTCTTGCGAAGTTGCCCGACAAAAACTCGCAGATACTCGGTCTGTTCTGTTGAATTTCCGCCCCAAACAGCGGAAAGTATCGCCCTATGCGTCACGACTTTTCCTCGGTTATGAAACAGGAAGACGAACAATTCGAATTCTTTCGGCGTGAGATGCACGATCTCTCCATCTACCGAGACTTCGCGGGTATCAAGATCGATGGCGATCAGACCATCGGCCAACTTCGTCTCGACTCCTTCGGATTCGTCGGGGAGCCGTCGAAGTGCCGCACGAACTCTCGCCAGCAACTCATCGATGCCGAATGGCTTAGTCACGTAATCGTCGGCTCCCGCGTCAAGGGCCTCGACCTTCGTTCGCTCTTCGCCCTTTACCGATAGCACGATCACAGGTACCTGCGAGGACTTGCGGATCTCGCCGCAAAGCTCGATACCGTTCATGTCCGGCATCTGAAGGTCCGTAATGACCAGATCAGGATGCCAATCGCGAAACGTATCAAGCGCCGAAACACCATCCGCCGCTGTACGCACATCAAAACGATGCGCCATCAGGCTATGCCGCAGCACACGCGTGATCTGCGGTTCATCATCAACAACCAGAATTTTGCGATTTGCGCCCATTTTACTATGATCCTACCGGTAGCGAGATCGAAATTCGCGTGCCTTTAGCCGCTCCATCAGTTATTTCGATCGCTCCGTCCTGAGCTTCAACTATACCGCGAACGATCGCCAGCCCAAGACCCAGCCCGTCTGTTCTTTCACCGTCGAGCCTAACAAATTTCTCGAAAACTCGCTCACGCATTTCAACCGGAATTCCGGGCCCCTCGTCTTCAACTGACAACTTGACCGAGTCATTGGCTGACTCCGCAGTCACGACGATCATCGAATTCGCAGGTGAATACTTTGCCGCATTCTCGATCAGATTATACAACGCTTCTGCGATGGCTCGCGCCTCGACCTTGATCAGCGGGAGGTCACGTTCGATGTTTACGGTTACATGATGCTCCGCAATAACCGGTTCCGCCCGTTCGAGAGCTATGGCGACGATCTCCTCGACGTTTGCCAATGTTTGTTCGCCAACACCGGAATTCGCTTCCACGCGTGCGAGCTGGACCATGCCTTCGATAAAAGCGTTCAGCCGGTCGGTCTCTTCGTTGATGATATTTAGGAATTCACCTCGCCCTTCGCTGTTCAATTCGATCGTCCGATGCCCGCCTTCGCTGTCCAGAAGAGTCGTTACGGAAGCCTTGATAGAGGTCAACGGCGTTCTCAGATCGTGGGTGACGGCGTCCAATAGGGCCGACTTCAACTTCTCACTATGCCTCAATGCCTCGGCTTCCGTTGCCGATTCAAAAGCAGATTGAAGCTCCTGGTAAAGACGCTCAGCTTCCCGTGCACGACGCCGAGCATATGACGAGAGCTCACCTGTGACAATTGCCGTTATGGTAAATGCGGCCCATGCAACCAGATTCTGAGGATCGGCAATGTGCCACGTCAACACCGGCGGCACGAACAGATAATTGAAAGACAGCATTGCTGCAAACGATGCAACAAGCGCCGGATTTCGCCCAAAGAAAGTCGCCGTTGTGAGTACAACAAGCAGGAATGCAAGAGCAATGGTCGTGAGATTGACGTGAGTTCCAAGTGCAAACAAAATGCCCGTCACGACACCTACTGCAACGACCGACAGGCCGTATCTCGCAAGCTTTGAAGTGACTAGTTTGTCGATGTTCACGTTTGAAACCTAACCGATCTTCGCGTTGACGATCTGCATTATCTCTGCCTCGGCGTCGATCGTTCTCCGTTCGATCTCCGCACCTTGGGCAACCATAGAATCAGCAAATTCACGATCTTTCAGTCCCGAGGCATTGATCTTCACATTCAGATACGCCCCCATAACAGCTGATCGAGCACACAGAGCCCCGACGCCTGCATCCGATACTGAATTCGGATTTCCTTCAACAGCCATCGCCTTGATCACCTCAAAAGCGTCGAAAGAACGCTGCATAGTGCGAAACGGAACTTCGGTAGCATACTTAGTTGCCGATTGAATAGCGGCCGTTCGAGCTGCTTTCTCTTCGTCACTTCCCGTTGGCAACCCGAACGCCGCCATGACCATATTGAAAGATTCAGTATCTTCATCAACAAGTCGCAAAAGGTCCTCCTTGATCTCTTGGCCTTTCACTGCCCAATCGGAAAATTCTTCCCAGCGGTCGTCCCAGCCTGCCTTGTGCGATGAGAGATTCGCGACCATAGCCGCGAGCGAAGCTCCAAGTGCACCAAGGTACGCCGAGATCGAACCGCCGCCGGGAGCCGGCGATTCGGAAGCAGTTTCATCAGCAAAAGCTCTGCACGACATATCGACCAGGCTCTCGCTCTTATCATTGGCGGCCAAAACATACTCGATGATCTTTTCTTCGGGCACGAACGGTTTCAAATCATCCAAGCCCATAGATTTGATCGCGATCTTGATGATCTCAGCATCGGTCACGCCGACCGAACGTCCTTGTTTTCCGAGATAATACTTGCCTGCGTCAATTATCGCCTTTTTCGGCACCAGCCCGACGATCTCAAGACCTGTGACGCGAAGCCCCCGCTTCTGAGCCTTTTCCGACACCTCGTCGAACGCAACATGCAATGGCGTCTCGCTGAGATTCGTAATATTCATCGATACCTGCGCAATGCCGTATTCACCGATGAACCAACCGATCGCTTTCGTCCCCTTGAGCGTTCCCGGGATCATCACCGGCTCGCCGTTTTCATCTAGAACAGGTTTGCCGGTGATAGAATTACCTTCTCGCTTTGGCCGCCCCTTTTCGCGGACATCGAACGCGACCGCATTGGCTCGTCTCGTTGATGTCGTGTTCAGATTAAAATTAACAGCGATCAGAAAATCGCGCGCTCCGACCGCCGTTGCCCCTGACCGGGACACACTTTCGTTAAATTCCGACGGCCCATAGTCAGGCTTCCAGTCAGAACTCGAGATGCGGTCCTTCAAGCCTTCGTATTCGCCTTCGCGGCAATTCGCAAGGTTTCGGCGTTTCTCCTCGGATGCAGCGTTTTCGTACAAATAGATCGGGATGCCAAGCTCGTCGCCCAAACGTTGACCGAGCTTCTTTGCATACTCCGCGGTTTCTTCCATCGAAATGCCCGAGATCGGCACTAGCGGGCATACATCCGTAGCACCAAATCGCGGATGGTCGCCCTTGTGATGACGCATATCGATCAATTCCTGAGCCTTTTTCACCGCTTGAAATGCCGCCTCGACAACATCGTCCGGCTCACCGACGAACGTCACAACCGTACGATTGGTCGTGGCGCCGGGATCGACGTCAAGTAACTTGACTCCTTCGCATGCCTCGATCGTATCGGTGATCTGTTTGATCACCGCGAGATCGCGGCCTTCGCTAAAATTGGGGACACATTCGATCAGCTTTTTCATAAAGATTGCCAAACACTATTGAATCACAGAGAACTGAAATTCGAAAAAACTAGCCTGTGATCAGCGAACAATGCTATGCTAGACGACAATTTCCGGAGGCAGATCAAGATGAGGTATTCCAAGGCGCTATTCCCTTTGCTACTACTTTTATTCGGCAGTGCCTATTCGCAGATATCTCCTTCAGCGACCCCGACACCAACGCCGCGTCCTGGATCACGGCAGGCCGTTGCAAACCCACTGCTCAACGATAAGGACAGTTACGAGAGGCTCAGATCAATAGAATCAATTGGCCAGAGCGCTGAACGGGAACCTCCGCCACTATTGGTCGGTAAAGAAAGCATCTATCGCAAGCCGAGCAGGAGCGAAACAGCGGCGTTGGCAGTTTCTGACCAACTTCTGCTCAAATATGCCGAATTCTTGAGATCAAAGGGCAACGGCATCGTTAAACTGAGCTCGGATTCATCATGTGTTTCTGCCAGCGATGTGGTCGTTGCAAGCGAGCAGTGTCTTCCTTTCATGTTCCCGGGAGCCGGAACTGCGTTTTCGTTTCGAACAGAGAGCTATAGATTGCCTAGGCTTGCTGATGTGATACTGATCAACAACGAAATAATGACCGGAGGTGTATTCCAACAAGTGATCGCAGTCGATATCGGTGACGTCGATCTCGATGGTTTGACCCCGGCATCAGCTACACTGAGCTATTTATTCAGTGCAAAGCCCGCAAAGGACAGTGACGAATTTAAGCAATTCGACACTCAACTGATCGCGGGCATCGACGAGAATGGGCTATTACATCGCAAGAATCAGCCTGTTAAACTTAACACGACGTTCGCCATCAGATCGATAGCCTACCGTGGCAAAAGCATTCGAACCCTGGACGGTTTTCTATACAACGAACTCGAATATGACAAACGCCGCGACGTCATTGTAGTGTTCCGCATCGTGGAAAAAGACGCGAACGGCAACATCACACTGCTTTGGAAGAAGCTCAGGGACGTCGAAGCTCCGGTGCTGAAAGTTGTGAAACAGCCGGAGTCTAAATAATGGAAGCAGTTTCTATAGTCTCGAGCGTAAATAGTTCTCAAGCTCACTGATCGTAACACGCTCCTGTTCCCAAGTGTCGCGGTCACGGACAGTGACGGCGTGGTCTTCGAGCGATTCGTGATCGACGGTGACGCAGAACGGCGTCCCGATCTCGTCTTGTCGAGCGTAGAGTTTGCCAATGCCGCCGGTGTCATCGTAAACGGCACGCATCGACGGCTGCAGATCGCGTTTTAGCTTTTTCGCGAGCGTTACAATTCCATCGTTGTTCTTCGCGAGCGGCAAAACCGCGACTTTGATCGGAGCAAGTGACGGCTTGAGTTGCAGTACAACGCGGACTTCGCCTTTGTCGTTCGTGCGTTCGGTATATGCCTCCATTAAGACGGCAAGCAAAGTGCGATTCACACCGATCGACGGCTCGATGCAATATGGATAAAACCGCTCATTCGTCTGCGGGTCGAAGTATGAAAGATCTTCGGTCGAGTCAGGATTAATACGCTTACCATCAGCGTCCTCAGGCTTTTTCGAATGTACACGAAGGTCGTAATCAGTGCGATTCGCAATACCTAACAGCTCGTCGAACTGCTTATCCTCCTCTTCGCGTTCAGGGAAGAATCTGTAAAGAAAATCTACGGTTCGGTCAGAATAGTGAGCAAGCTCCTTCTCATTCTGCTCGTAATGAACGATATTCTCACGCGAAATACCAAGCGTATCGAGCCATGCGGAATACGCATCGATCCATTCCTGATGTACTCGCGGAGCGTCCTCAGGACGGCAAAAATACTCGATCTCCATCTGTTCGAACTCACGCGTACGGAAGATAAAATTGCCCGGCGTCACTTCGTTACGAAACGCCTTTCCGATCTGGGCGATTCCGAACGGCAGCTTTCGCCGCGAAGTATCGAGTACGTTCTTGAAATTGATGAAGATACCCTGAGCTGTTTCCGGCCGCAGATACGCGAGTGCAGTAGGATCGTCCTCAGCCGAAGCCGCACCAACCGTCGTGCGAAACATCAGATTGAAATCCTTTGGCTCGGTCAGATTCTTCAAACCGCAGTTCGAACACATCGCTTTGCCATCTGCAGGATCGACATCAAGCTTGTCCAAACGAAGCCGAGCCTTACAATCGCGACAATCCACGAGCGGATCGGAGAACGTGTCTTCATGCCCCGAATATTTCCAGACATTCCGATTCTGAATGATCGACGAATCGACACCCTCGACATCGTCGCGTTCGTATACGGCCCAACGCCACCAGCTTTGCTTGATGTTGTTTGCCAATTCGACGCCTAACGGCCCATAGTCCCACGAGGAACCAAGCCCGCCATAGATATCGGACGCAGGATATACAAACCCGCGGCGTTTAGAAAGAGAAACGATCGTTTCGATGTTTGGTGCAGCCATAAACGCTAGATTTTACAACGAACTGATAACAAACGAAAAAGAACGCGTCCCTTTCGAAACGCGTTCTAGTCAATTGACTGTCATTCAACTACTGAGCGACAGGCGGTTCGGCTCCTGCGGGCACGATCCAGACTTCGTAAGAAGTTCGTGCACGCGGCGAACCCTTGAGGAAAGTGATCCTTGCCGGATCCATTCCACGGTTTCGCACCATGTAATCGAGCGAACGCCTAGACAGACGCTCGTATGTATTTACCGTGCGGCTACGGCGATCAGTGCCCGGATAGATGATCACATAGAGACGCGAATCAGGCGTGTTCTGAGCCATGATCACACAGTTATCGAAACGAACCTTGTCATCATCAGCTGAAACAGCAATGAACTCGTCACAACGGAGCTTCTCGATCTTCGGATCTTCAGGGATACGCTCGATCTCTGTCGGAACATTGATGACCTGACGGCAACGATTGTCATAAACATCGTCGTTCACGTCGAGCTCCGCGTTTATCGTCCGCCCGCCCATGCCTTTCGAATCAACGATGATCGTATCCGTCCCTTGCCCGCTCGTGATCGTACCGTTCGACGCTGTCCATCGGAACTTAACCGGAATGGGCGAAGCAATATCGGGAATCGCTCGAAAACGCACCGGATCGCCTTCGGTAACGCTGTCCGGCCCCTCAAGGCTAAATCTATATGGACATGGTTTCGATATGGTCTCCTCAATCGTCTTTAGGCAGATACAGACCTTGACGCCCTTCTTGACCTCGACCTCTTGACGATAGATCTTGCCGCCGGGGCCCTCGACCTCGATCGTATGAAAGCCCGGTGTCAAGTAGAACTCATTGGCTTCACCAACGCCACTCATTCCACGGTATTCACCGTCGATCTTAACCGGATAGGCAACCGGAGAAGTCTTGACGGTGACCGTTCCCATATTTTTCGGAGCCCTCTGCTTTTTCTCTTTTTCTCCGCCGCTTGCCAGCGCGGTCGAAACCGAAAACGCAAGCATAAGGCTAAGTGCTAGGATCAGATTGGTTCTAATGGTTCGCATTATAATTTCCTCTTGAAAGTTCACGGCTTGCCTGCCGTCACAATGTCTGTATAAAGTCTGTTGCGTGTGTTAAGCCGAATACTACCGTAGCACACGCAACTTACTCAAGTTTATAATTTCTCGTCGCCTTCAGGTCCGGTTCCGTCGCCATTCTCGCTCTTTTTGCCGAACTTGCGGCGAGCTGCGAGACCAATCGATGCTAGTCCGGTACCGAACAACAATATCGTCACAGGCTCAGGAACCGGCTGTGGCGGAGTCGGCGTCGGCGAGATCGGAGGCGTCTTCGTAGGAGTAACCGTCGGCGTCCCGGTCGGCGTCGGTGTCGGCGTCTTTGTGGGCGTTACCGTCGGGGTCTCGGTTGGCGTAGGTGTCGGCGTCTGGCCAGGAATTGTCGGCGTTGGCGTCGGCTCATCTTTCTTCCGAGGAATCAGAATAAATGCAACCGGAATTGCAGCGAGTCCAAGAAGAGCCCAGCTGGGAAATCCCCCACCTGGCAAGATCTCCGGATCGCAGTTGCAATCTTCTTCGACGACAATATCACTCTTCGTCTCAGTGATAACGCGGCCGTCCTGTTTCTTTTTCTTGTCGTCATCATCATCGCCTTCGACGAAGATACCATCGTACTCACCGGCAAGCGTTAAGCGAGCGAAATTGATCGTCTCAGCTTTGCCAGGCTTGGCATTGACAACTTGAACGACTTGATCAAAACGGATCGGTCCGGCTTCGACCTTTGCAAATGCAGCAAGGATCGACAACAAACAAATGGCCGACATCAGTATTCTGAAGTTAAGGTTTTTCATTTTCGTACCCTGAGTGAACGTATTAATCCCAACAGGAAATACACTTTCACAGTTCAATGGCACTCAAATGTGAATCAGATTTTGGGGCAGTCCTGAAAATATAGCAAACTGTGCAGGCAAATGCACGTGAAATTTGCGATTTTTTCGCTGCGAAACACCAAAAATCGTGTATTTCTGCGATTTCAGAGGCAAAAAATGACTATTGAGACACTTTTTCCAGTAAATCGGAAGGATTTTTTCAAAAATTTCCGTGTCTTTCATTGCAAAGAAAAACCGGCTACCACTAGATAGTGGTAACCGGACGCTATTTCCGAAATTAACGGTGAACTATTCTTCGTCGCCGGCTTCTTTCGATTTCTCTTCCGCCAAGATCGCTTTGCGAGAGAGCTTGATCTTGTTTCCTTCTTTGCCGATGCATTTGACGAGGATCTGCTGGCCTTCCTTGAGTTCGTCACGGACGTCTTTGACGCGGCGATCTGAGATCTCCGAAATGTGCAGCAGGCCATCAAGTCCAGGCATGATCTCGACGAAAGCTCCAAAATCGACGATACGCGAGACAGTCCCCATGTACGTTTCGCCGATCTCAGCTTCCGCTGTGATCGCTTTGATTCGTGCGATCGCAGCCTGAGCAGCGTCTCCGTCGCTGGTCGCGATAGAGATCGTTCCATCGTCTTCGATATCGATCTTTGCACCGGTTTACTCTGTGATAGA
>JAEUQI010000023.1:17938-40400 GCA_016789145.1 Blastocatellia bacterium
CGATGACGTCGCGGATCTTTTCCGGATTGATCTGCATCGTTATGATCCGCGGTGCGTACTCTGAGAGCTCTTCACGCGGCTCGGCGATAGAGCGAGTCATGATATCGAGTATGTGGAGTCGGCCTTTACGAGCCTGCTCAAGAGCCTCTTGCAAGATGGTGGCATTAATACCGTCGATCTTGATATCCATCTGCAATGCGGTGATACCGTCTGCGGTTCCGGTGACCTTGAAATCCATGTCACCGTAATGGTCTTCTGCTCCCGCAATGTCCGACAAGATCGCATAACGATTTCCTTCCATTACAAGCCCCATCGCGACACCCGCGACCGGCTTTTTGATCGGCACACCTGCGTCCATTAGGCTCAGGATGCCGCCGCAGACAGTGGCCATGGACGACGAACCATTCGATTCCGTAATATCGGAAACAATGCGAAGCGTGTACGGAAACTCCGTTTCATCAGGTAAAACAGCCATGATCGCACGCCGTGCTAGATTTCCGTGGCCTGTCTCACGTCGCGATGTACTGCCAATTCTACCGGTTTCACCGACGGAATAAGGCGGGAAATTGTAGTGGAGCATGAATCGACGATCTACAGTTCCCTTTTCGAGATCATCCATGAACTGGCCGTCAACCTTGGTTCCGAGTGTTGTCGTAACCATCGCCTGAGTTTCCCCACGCGTGAACAAAGCCGAGCCATGTACACGCGGCAGCCAGCCGACTTCGCACGAGATCGGTCTGATCTCTGAGAATTTGCGGCCGTCCGGACGGCGTTTGTTTCCAAGCATGTCTTCGCGAAAGATCTTTTCTTTTAGCTGGCCAAAGGCCTTGCCTGCGGTCGCACGTGCTCCCGGATCGTCTTCAGGATAGCTTTCAATGACTTCCTTCTTAAGAGCATCAAGCCCTGCGTAAACCTCGATCTTCTCTCGGCCTGTCGAATCAAGAGCCGCCCTGAGTTTATCGCTCCATGTCTTTTCAACATCAGCGACGATGCCGGCATCGAGCTCGGGCACGTGGAATTCACGCTTCGTGATATTTAGCGCTTTGCCGAGTTCTTTCTGCCATAGACAGAGACGCTTGATCTCGCGATGTGCCAGCATCAACGCTTCGACCATGATCGTTTCGTTGACCTCGCTCGCCTCACATTCGACCATGCAGATCGCTTCTTCGGTCCCGGCTACGATCAGATCTAGCTCGCTTTCGCGGCGTTCGTCGTAGGTTGGATTGATAATATATTTACCGTCGATCAACCCAACTCGAACACCGCCGATCGGATTGTGGAACGGAATGTCCGAAAGGTACAAAGCACACGAAGCACCGGTGATCGCGATCACGTCGGGATCATTGTCCATGTCCGCCGAGATGACCGACGCGACGATCTGCGTTTCAAAACGATAGCCGTCTGCGAACAACGGACGCACCGGACGGTCGATCATACGACAGGTCAATATCTCTTTCTCGCTCGGGCGGCCTTCGCGACGGAAGTAGTTTCCCGGAATGCGGCCTGCAGCGAATGAGTTTTCACGATACTCGACCGTCAGCGGAAAGAAATCCATTCCCTCGCGAGCTGTACGGGCGGATACTGCTGCTACTAGCAGCATCGTATCGCCGTAACGAATTACGACCGAACCATCGGCCTGCTTGGCAACCTTGCCAGTTTCAACGATCAGGTCTTGCGAACCAAGCTTGATCGATTCATTCAAATATTTCTTTGGCATTTTATTTCCTTACAAAAAAAGAGACGAAAGAGCGTGCCGTGAAGCCCTTTCGTCTCAGTCAACAATTGGATTGTTCGAACCTCTATCCTCCAAAGGCTTGTTAGGCTGTCACGTTCAGCAACCTTTGGCGATCTCTTCGCGAAGTTCGTTTTCTAACATTCCGGCCCGAAGCGAGCCCTAACTTTACAAAGTTAACGTCGAATTCCGAGTTTCTTAATGATCTCGTGATATTCGTTAATGTTCTTACGCTTGAGATAATCAAGCAATTTCCTACGTCGCGAGACCATAATGAGCAAGCCACGTCGCGAGTGGTTGTCTTTCTTGTGCGTCTTGAAATGCTCCGTTAACTCGGTGATGCGTCGAGTCAAAAGTGCGATCTGCACCTGCGACGAACCTGTGTCCGAATCATGCGTTTTGTAGTCTCCTACTAACTGTTCTTTTATTTCTTTTGGTGTTGCCATCTATACTTCTTGCTTCTTACAGCCTCTCCTATTGCTCGCAGTAACTCCGAATACTAGTCCGGTAACCACGAAGTTTTTAATTAACAACTATCGCTAATTGTTCCTATAAATCTAACATATTCAAGCACTAAGGGCAATTTAGACCTCGTACTTGAACTCTTCCATGAACTTTGTCGAAAAATTACCCTTCTGGAAATTCTCGTCGGCCATGATGGCACGATGGAGTGGGATCGTGGTTTTGATGCCTTCGATGACCATCATCTCCAGGGCTCGCTGCATACGAGCAATGGCAATATCGCGGGTGCGGGCGTGAACAATAAGTTTCGCGATCATCGAATCATAATACGGCGGCACTACATAGCCCGGATAAACAGCAGTGTCGACGCGAACGCCCGGACCGCCGGGAAGGTTGAAGGTCGTGATCTTGCCGGGACTTGGTGTGAACTTCACAGGATCCTCGGCATTGATACGGCATTCGATCGAATGGCCGCGTATCAGCACGTCTTCCTGTGCGAACTCCATATTCTCGCCGGTCGCGATCTTGATCTGATTACGAACGATATCGGTCAACGTTACCATTTCTGTAACGGGATGCTCGACCTGAATTCGTGTGTTCATCTCCATGAAATAGAAACGGTCGTCTTCATCGAGTAGAAACTCGAACGTTCCGGCACTCGAGTAGCCGATCTCCTGGCAAGCCTTGACCGCAACAGCACCCATTTGCTCACGCAGTTCCTGCGAGATCGCGGGCGACGGAGCTTCTTCGAGCAGCTTCTGATGACGCCGCTGAATTGTACATTCACGTTCGCCGAGGTGAACGACGTTGCCGTGTTCGTCAGCGAGAACCTGAATTTCGATGTGTCGCGGGCGTTCTATATAACGCTCAATGTATACAGAGCCATTTTTAAACGCATTCAATGCCTCCGTTTGAGCAAGCTCAAGATTGGTCGCCAGTTCACTTTCCTCGCGAACGATCCGCATTCCGCGACCGCCACCGCCGGCAGCTGCCTTAATAATAAGTGGGAATCCGATCTCTTTCGCCAACGCGATCGCTTCCGCAGGAGACTCGATCGGCTCCGGGCTGCCGGGAAGGATCGGAACGCCTGCGGCGGTCATCGTACGGCGAGCTTCGACCTTGTCGCCCATCATACCGATAACGTCGGGACGGGGTCCGATAAACTTGATATTGCAATCTTCGCAGATCTTAGCGAAAGTTGCGGATTCAGCCAGAAATCCGTAGCCCGGATGGATCGCGTCAACGTTCGTGATCTCAGCCGCCGAAATTATCGAAGGAATATTTAGATAGCTCTCTGCCGACGACGCCGGGCCAACGCAGATCGCCTCGTCGGCAAATCGCACGTGCAAAGCCTCGCGATCGGCTTCACTGTGGACGGCAACGGTCTTGATGCCCATTTCCTTGCACGACCAAATAATGCGATTTGCGATCTCGCCCCGATTTGCAATTAGGATCTTCTTTATTTCTCTCACGAGTTTCCTTGCCTACAAAAACTTACCGCAGATATCGCAGATGACGCAGATAAAGAAAATCATCCCTTATCAAATCTGCGTTATCTGCGTTATCTGCGGTTACTAATAACGCAGCTATTTTTTAACTCCGAACAGAGCCTGGCCGAATTCGACCGGCTGGCCATTCTCGACGTAGATCTTGACGATCTCGCCCGAAACTTCGGCCTGAATTTCGTTCATCAGCTTCATCGCTTCGACGATGCAGACGGTTGTGTCCGCCGAAACATTGCTGCCTTCGCTCACGTACGGAGCCTTGTCAGGTCCCGGCGAACGATAAAATGTGCCTACGATCGGCGAAGTGATCTTGTGCAAACCGGCATCAGGATCTGCCGCTTCCGCAGCAGGCTCCGAAGCGGGAGCAGCTATTGGTGCCGCCGCCGTAGGAGCCGCAACTGCCTGAGCGGCGGCCGGTGCGGCCGCAACGGTAACCTGCTTGCTCAGCCGAACGCGAATATTTTCGTTCTCGAACTCAAAATCCGTAAAACCGTGCTCGTTGACGAGCGCAGCGAGCGATTGCAATTCGTCCATATTGAACGAAGGCTCGTCGCTGTGCTTTTTGTCGTGTTTATGTTCGCTCACTTGTTCTCCGCTGGTCGCTCTGGCCGTAGCCTGATCATTACTCATGAACTAAGCCTCCGCTTGATAGGTTTAACCTTTCGCGGCGAGTTCACTCGGATTATCTACAAGTTCGATCACTGCCATCTCAGCATTGTCGCCCTGACGGCGTCCGAGCTTGATGATACGCGTGTAACCACCGTTACGGTCTTTATAGCGCGCTCCGAGCTCATTGAAAAGCCGCTGAACAGCTTTTACGCCCGCAGTTCGCTCGATCGGCGTCTTTTCCTCGCCTTTCTTTCCGCGAAAACGGCTTTGTGCAGCCTTGAACGTTGAGTTACCCGCATGGAAGAACGCAGCAGCCTGACGGCGAAGATGCACTCCTCGAGTCTTCTGATCTTCAGCCGAGAGTCCTTGAGCCTTTTTCGCAAGCGTGATCGCTTTTTCGACGAACGGGCGAAGCTCTTTTGCCTTGGGCACTGTCGTCACAATATGCTCTTTCGGTGCATTGATCAGCGACGTCGCCATGTTTCGAAGCATCGACATGCGATGTTCGGTCGTGCGTCCTAGTTTACGATGTGCTTTTAAATGTCTCATTTCTTAAATCCCAATAGGTCCTATAAGACCCGTATGTCCTATAGGACCGATTAAACTGCAATTAGTCGAGATCGCGTCCGCCGGATCCCGGGATCGGATTGCCCTGCTCGTCAAAGTCCATTCCAAAATCGAGGCCCATGCCATGAAGCATATCCTTGATCTCGGTGAGCGACTTCTTACCAAAATTCTTGGTGCCGAGCATATCTTTTTCACTGCGGCGAATAAGGTCGCGGATCGAACGAATGTCAGCGTTCTTGAGGCAGTTGTACGAGCGGACCGACAATTCCATTTCATCAACAGATTTGTCGAGCAGGTCGTTACGCATAAGCGGCGGACGTGCGATGTCTTCGTACTTGTATTCCTCTTCTTCTTCTTCGAAATTGATGAAGATCGTCATGTGATCTTTCACCAATTTTGCAGCGAGGCCGATCGAATCGTCCGGCTTGACGCTGCCGTCGGTCCAGACCTCGATCGTCAGTTTGTCGAACTCAGTGTTCGAACCCTGACGCGTCTGTTCGACATTATAGTTAACTTTCTTGATCGGCGTGTGCACCGAATCGACCGGAATGTAGCCGACCGACAGGTCGTCGTCGTTGTTCATCTCAGCCGAAACGTAGCCGCGGCCGCGCTTCAACCGCATTTCAACGTTCAACGAACCGCCGCTGCTGATCGTTGCGAGGTGAACTTCGGTGTCGAGGATCTCGACATCACCGTCTGCTTCGATATCAGCACTGGTTACTTCGCCGGCGCCTTTCTTCGAGATCGACAATGTCTTCGGCCCCGAACCGTGCAATTTGAACGGAACTTGCTTGAGGTTCAGGATAACGTCGGTCGCATCTTCGACCACGCCTTTGATCGATGAAAATTCGTGCTCGACGCCTTCGATCTTGACGGCCGAGATAGCCGCTCCTTCGATCGACGAGAGCAATGCACGACGGATCGAGTTGCCGATCGTAGTACCAAAGCCGCGCTCGAATGGCGAAGCGTAAAATTTGCCGTAACGCTCAGTGAGCGTTTCCGTCTCGACATTGAGGCGGCTCGGCATTTGAAAATCTGTCCAGTTTGATTGAGTCATATTCGTCCTTTTACGTGAAAAAGGTTGGCTTTGTCCCCTGGCCGTCACTAGAAAGGAACGAACTCTTCGGGTCAGGCTACTTCGGCCAACCGGTTATAGAAACTACTTGCTGTAAAGCTCAACGATCAACTGTTCGTTGATGTTCGCGTCGATGTCTTCACGCTTTGGCAGGGCAGCGACCGAAACGGTCAGATCCTTGCCCATCGCATTCAGCCAGGTCGGACGGCCGCGGCCAACCGCTGTCGACCAAGCTCCATCAACGTGCGTGTTCTTTTGCGTACGCGGCTTTACCTCGACCGTATCGCCCATCTTCACTTGGAACGACGGGATGTCGACCTTGCGACCATTTACGGTGATGTGTCCGTGGTTTACAAGCTGACGTGCCTGACGGCGCGAGGTCGAAAAGCCCGCGCGATATACGACGTTATCCAAACGACGCTCAAGCATAAAGAGCAAGTTCTCGCCGGTAACGCCTTTTTGACGCCGAGCCTTTTCGAAATATGTACGGAACTGTTTTTCGAGGATAAAGTAAATACGCTTTACTTTCTGCTTTTCGCGGAGCTGTTCACCATAACCCGCAAGCATCTTGCGGCGAGCCGCACCGTGCTGCCCTGGAGGATTGGTGCCACGCTTTTCGATCGCACAAGAAGGTTTGTAACAGCGATCGCCCTTTAAGAATAACTTTGCGCCTTCGCGGCGGCACAGACGGCACACCGCATCTCTATATCTAGCCATAATTTAATTTCTGCCTCCGTAATTTTACGGAAAAGTTTACGGACGAATCTCGCCCTTCATCCTTTCGATAGAACTAATTCAAAAACCCCAATATCAAACGCGTCGGCGTTTCGGCGGACGACAACCGTTGTGTGGGATCGGCGTCGTGTCGCGGATCGACGTTACGCGAATACCTGCGAGAGCGATCGCTCGGATAGCTGATTCGCGGCCGCCGCCCGGGCCTTTGACGCGAACTTCAACCTCTCGCATACCTGCTTCAACAGCCTTACGAGCAACTTCGCCCGCTGCCTGCTGAGCTGCGAACGGCGTTCCCTTACGCGAACCGCGGAAACCGCGAGCACCTGACGACGACTGAGCAAGCAAGTTGCCATTCGCGTCCGTGATCGAGATCAAGGTGTTGTTGAACGAAGCGGAAATGTGAACGATCCCAACAGGGATGTTCTTTTTCTCTTTCTTCTTAAAAGTCTTCTTAGCTGGTGCTTTTGCCATTTCTTTACAGTGGTCAGTGGCCGGTGGTCAGTGGCTGGTGGTCTTTCTGACCACAGACCACTGTCCACTGCTCACTACTTCTTACCTGGTGCCTTCTTCTTAGCAACGGCCGCCTTACGCGGGCCTTTGCGTGTACGTGCGTTTGTACTGGTGCGTTGTCCGCGAACCGGCAGACTGCGGCGATGGCGCAGGCCGCGATAACAGCCGACGTCCATCAAGCGCTTGATGTCCATCTGAACATGCTTACGAAGATCGCCTTCGATCTCATAGTCAGTGTCGAGGATCGCACGGATCTTGTTCAATTCATCTTCGCTCAGGTCACGGATCTTGACATCGGTTCCGATGCCCGCTTTGTCCAAAACCTCGGTCGCTCGAGCTTTGCCTACACCATAGATGTAGGTCATACCAATTTGTGCACGCTTGTTGGGCGGCAGATCAACTCCTGCTATACGAGCCATAATTCTTATCCTTGCCTCTGCTTATGCTTTGGATTCTCACAGATCACGCGCACGACACCTCTGCGGTGAATAACCTTGCATTTGTCGCACATCTTTTTTACCGACGGTCGTACTTTCATATATTCCTCGTACGACAGGCTGCGGGCCTGTCGATGCAGGCTGGGTAGCCCGCAGTACTTATTTATAGCGATATGTAATCCGGCCTTTCTTAAGGTCGTAGGGCGAAAGTTCTACTAAAACCTTGTCGCCCGGCAATATGCGAATAAAATTCTTTCGCATTTTGCCCGAGATATGTGCCAAAACCTCGTGCTGATTATCATCCACCGCCACCTTGAACTTCGCGTTTGGCAGCGTCTCCAACACGGTCGCCATAACCTCTATCGCTTCTTCTTTAGACATATTCGCTAAAGCATTTTCCCAACTTGTGGGACAAACCGTAAATATTAGCGAATAATCGCTAAGTTTTCAAGTTAAGCAGCCGCATTTTGTGCCGCAGCAACCGAAAGCTGCTTTTTCTGCTCCTTTGTCAGCGTCAAGATCTCGGGGCCATCCGCCGTTACGGCGATAGTGTGCTCGGCATGAGCTGACGGTTTCCCGTCGAGCGTAACAACCGTCCACTTGTCGCTAAGCGTCTTAGTTTCAGCAGTTCCGAGGTTTAGCATCGGTTCGATCGCGAAGCAATAACCTGCCCGGATCTTCTCCTTCGTGCCGGCACGGCCGTAGTTCGGTATCTGCGGAGCCTCATGCATTTGACGGCCAATGCCGTGGCCTGTGTAATCGCGAACAATACCGTAACCGTGAGCCTGTGCGTGCTCCTGCACTGCCCATGAAATATCACCGACGCGATTTCCGATACGGCTAGCGGCAATACCACGATGCAAACACTCTTCGGTCACCTTAATGAGTTTCTTTAACTCATCGGAGATCTCGCCGACCGGCAATGTCATCGCCGTGTCGCCGACAAAACCATCAAACGTCGCCGCCATATCGAGCGAAACAATGTCGCCCTCGTTTAACGGATCTGTTTTCGAGAATCCGTGTACGATCTCATCATTGACCGAAGCACAGATCGCAAAAGGAAACCCGTGATAGCCAATGAACGTCGGCTTGGCACCGGCGTCGCGGATCATCTTTTCGGCTGCATTGTTAAGCTCCATCGTCGAAATGCCGGGCTTGACCATGCCGCGCAAAGCCTCGCGAACCTCGGCGATCAGTTCGCCAACGGTGCGCATTTTGTCGAGGTCTTTTGCAGATTTTGCAATGATCATATTGCCACTAAACAGATCCGATATAGCACTAAAGAAGCCCATCGATCTCGCTATAAATATCTTCTACATCGCCCGAACCATCAACCTTAGCGAGCCTGTTAGACTTCGCATAGTAGTCGATCAGCGGAGCCGTGTTCTCGCGATAAGTGTCGAGCCGCGTTTTCACGCTGTCCTCGTTGTCATCAGCTCGATGAACAAGTTCGGCATCAGGATGCTCATCGCAACGGCCTTCAACTTTTGGCGGCATCGAGTAAATGTTGTAGATCTCGCCGCAAACCGGACACGAACGTCGGCCGGTGAGACGCTTCATCAATTCTTCGCTGTCAACATCGACCTCGATCGCCTGGATCTCTTTACCTTGCTCCTTGGCAAGCTGTTCAAGCTGCTCTGCCTGAACCGCGGTACGCGGATAGCCATCGAGCACATAAGTAGCTTTGCAATCGTCTCGTGAGGTGCGCTCTCTAACGATCTTGTACGTAATGTCGTCCGAAATAAGCTTACCGGACGCCATTATCTCCTGCACTTCGCGAGCAAGCGGGGTATCTAGCGTTTTCATCTCGCGGAAAATATCACCGGTCGAGATCTGCGGAATGCCGCGCCGCTCATCTAACAAACGTGCTTGAGTTCCTTTGCCCGCTCCCGGAGCCCCAATTAATACAATGATCTTGTCCATTTAGAATCAAGAATTATCTGCCGCGGACTAACGCAGATAACGCAGATGCAGGCATTTTGTCCGATCTGCGTTATCTGCGTTGATCTGCGGCTAAATCTCTTTTCGCCCTAGCTTCTTCTTCCTCGGAGACGCGAACCTGCACCTAAGAAGCCTTCGTAATTACGCATTACGAGCTGCGCTTCGATCTGAGCAACAGTGTCCATCGCGACGCCAACGAGGATAAGCAAACTAGTTCCGCCAAAGAAGAACTGATAACCGAGGCCCGTCGGTATCCAGCTCAATCCCGGAACACCTGCCAAGAAGTTATCAACCGATGTTCCAATAAACGGTAATCGAGCAACGCGGAATCCGCTCAATACGAGCTGCGGAATAAATGCGACGAGAGCCAAATAGATCGCACCCACAGTCGTCAAACGCGTCAGAATCCCATTCAAATAATCTGCCGTCGGAGCACCTGGACGAATTCCGGCGATAAATCCGCCATGTTTACGAAGGTTGTCTGCAACCTCGTCGGTGTTGAAAATGATCGTGATGTAGAAGAACGTGAAGATCACGATCAACGACAGAAACACGAGTTCATAATACGGATCGCCGCCATGGAACTGTTGGAAAAATGCGAATATCTTAGCGTACGTCGAAGTTGTATCCGCAGGATCCGGCGGAAATGCCGTAAACACGGTCTGCGGCATCGCCAATACCGACGACGCGAAGATAACAGGAATAACGCCGCCCATGTTGATCTTCAACGGCAGACTCGTCTCCTGCCCACGGAAGGTCTGCGACCCCACGCGACGGCTCGCGTAGCTGATCGCGATGTTTCGACGAGCAGATTCGACGTAAACGATGACTGCGATCAAGGCGACCATAATGACCCCCAGGAAGATCACACCAACGGTCTGCATAGTGTCGCCCGAACCAATGCGATCCATTATCTGCGTCAGTCCGCTTGGCAAGCCGATAACGATACCGGCAAAGATAAGCAGCGAAATGCCGTTTCCGACGCCGCGTTCAGTGATCTGCTCTCCGAGCCACATGACGAAGATCGTTCCCGTTGTGAGCGTGACGACGATCATTGCCGTTGCCCACCAAGTGTCAGCGATAATACCGTTTCGGTTGAGCCACGTCGCGACAAAGAATGTCTGAACCGCACACAGGATCACCGTCAAATAGCGGGTCCATTGGTTCAATTTCTGTCGCCCGACCTCGCCTTCTTCTTGAATTTTTTTCACCGCGGGAGAAAGCACGGGCATCAGCTGCATGATGATCGACGCCGTAATATATGGCGTTACTCCAAGTGCGAATACCGAGATCGTGCGAAAGTTTCCGCCCGAGAACAGATCCAAAACCCCTAGTAGCGTTCCGGCAACTTCGCCCCAAACCTGTTCGAGACGTGCCTTGTTGATGCCAGGTGCCTGAACGTGAGCACCAAAACGATAGACAGCAAGAAGCCCCAGAGTAAAGAGGATGCGAGTCCTCAACTCCGGGATCTTGAACATATTCTGTATGGCGCCGAAAAACTTTTCCATATCTTTTGGTATGAGTTACGCCTTTAGGCGTGATCTCGTACGTTAGAATCACGCCTAAAGGCGTAACTCAAACTTTAAGCTGCTGCCTCAGCGTATTTCTCAATAACCGTAGCCGTTCCGCCGGCCTTTTCGATCTTGTCCTTAGCGGTCTTGGTAAAACGATGTGACGAGATCGTCAGCGATTTTGTGATATCCCCGTTACCGAGGATCACGAGGTCATGCTTCGCTTTCTTGATCAAACCGCGATCGTGCAGTATCTCAGGAGTTACAACATCGCCAGCGTTAAAGTTCGCCTCGATCTTCGCCAAAGAGATCTCGATCCACGCTTTCTTGAAGATGTTCGTAAATCCGCGCTTCGGCAATCGACGCTGCAACGGCATCTGGCCGCCTTCGAATCCGCGTTTGCTGCTGTAACCCGAACGTGACTTCTGCCCCTTGTGGCCTTTACCGGCAGTCTTACCAAGGCCCGAACCTGGGCCGCGGCCGACGCGCTTCTTCTTATGCGTCGAACCCGGAGCCGGATGTAAATTGTTTAATGATAAAGCCATAACTTTGATCTTTGATCTTCGGCCTTAGATCTTCGAACCAATAAAAGGTCAAAGATCAAAGGTCAAAGGTCGTCTTAGTCAACAAATCTCAACAAATGTGGCACTTTCGCCACAATTCCGCGGGTTGCGCTGCTGTCCGGACGTTCGATCGTCTGGTTTAGCTTGGTGATCCCGAGGCTCTTGATGATCGCTTTCTGCTTGTGCGAATAGCCGATCATCGAGCGGTAATATTGGATCTTGAGCTTGCCGCCTTCTGTTTTCTCTTCTTTCTTTGCCATATGTATGAGTACGCCTTTAGGCGTGATCCCAACGCAAGAATTGACGCCTCAGGGCGTAACTCTTACTAAACTAATTCCTCGACCTGCTTACCACGAAGCCTCGCGACTTCCATCGGATCTTTCATCCGCATCAGGCCATTAAATGTAGCACGAATGACGTTATGGGCGTTGTTCGAGCCAAGGATCTTGGTACGAACATTATGAACGCCAAGCGACTGCAGCACCGCACGAACGGCACCGCCCGCGATAACGCCTGTTCCTTCAGCCGCCGGCTTGAGGAGTACACGGCCTGCACCATATTCGCCGATCATCTCGTGCGGCAATGTACCGTCGATGAGCGGAACTCGAATAAGGTTATTCTTTGCCGCTTCGACCGCTTTCTTGATCGCGTTCGGCACTTCTTTCGCCTTGCCTGTTCCGAAACCTACGTGCCCTGCTTCGTCACCAACCACGACGAGAGCCGCGAACGACATGTTCTTGCCGCCCTTAACGACCTTGGTCACGCGGTTGATCGAGATCAACTGATCTTTAAGAATGAGGCTTCCCGCCGAAACTCTTTGTTTGCTGTTAATCATTGCTTTCTTGTGCTGCTGCTTCGTGCTTGTTCAATCCTGCTTCGCGCGTTGCGTCGATAAGAGCCTTCACACGGCCGTGATAAAGATAACCGCCGCGATCGTAAACTACCGAGGAAACTCCGGCCGCGATCGCACGCTCAGCGATGGTTTTGCCAACGACCTTTGCGGCGTCTACGTTACCGCCGCTCTTCGTGCCGAGAGCCTTCTCGACCGTCGAAGCCGTCGCCAGCGTCTTGCCCGCTTTGTCGTCGATGACCTGAGCATAAATGTGGTTCACGCTGCGAAAAACCGCAAGTCGCGGCCTCTCCGCAGTGCCGCTAACTTTCTTACGAATGCGGCTATGAACTCCCGCTCTGATATCTGCTCTGCTTTTCTGTGCCATATACTTAGTTCCAAGTTTCTGGTTCCAAGTTCCACGAGATGCTCCAAATACTTGGAACCCGAAACCTGGAACATTAAACTACTTACCGGTCTTGCCCGGTTTCAATTTATAAAACTTATCCGCGTATCGAACGCCTTTGCCTTTATATGCATCAGGCTTTCGAAGACGGTTCATTTCAGCTGCGACCTGCCCAAGCTTTTGCTTGTCGATGCCGGTCAGCGTGATCGTCGTCTGATACTGGTTGATCGACGTTTTCGTATTGATACGTTCAGCTTTTGCCGAAATGCCCTCAGGCAGATCGAAAACGATCGGATGCGAATATCCCAGCGAGAAATTGATCTTCTGGCCCTGAACGTCTGCCTTGTAACCGACACCGACGATGTCCATATCCTTCGAAAAGCCTTCGGTTACACCTACCAAAGCATTATTGGCAAGTGCTCGTGCCAGGCCGTGAAAAGCCGCATCGTCATCGCTAGCCCGTTCTGCCGTAAGCACGCCATCCTCTTGCTTGAAGGTAACTCCAGCCGGGATCGGTGTGTTCAGCGTGCCTTTCGGCCCCTTGAACTCGACTTGGCCTTCGCCGATCGTGACCGTCACGCCCGAAGGTATCGAAATCGGTTTTTTTCCTACTCTTGACATAATTCCTCTCGTTTAGAATGCGACCTCAAGACCGTAATAACACGATCGATCACGCACTCCCAACATTAATAAATTTCCGCTAATATCTCGCCGCCGATGTTCTCAGCCTTAGCACGTTTGCCGCTCATCAGGCCCTTTGACGTCGAAACGATGTTCACGCCGTAGCCGCCAAGCACTTTTGGGATCTCGCTGGAACCAACATATACGCGTCGGCCCGGACGCGAAACTCGCGAAAGGTGCGTGATCGATGAAGTTCCCTTTGCGTCATAACGCAAGAAAACGCGGATCATGTATTTGATGCCTTCGCCCTTGGTCGAAAAGCTGTTGATGTAGCCCTCTTCTTTCAGGATACGTGCAACTTCCATTTTCAACTTCGAGCCCGGAATATCGACACGCGTGTGCTTTGCAGCAACTGCGTTTCGAATTCGCGTAAGCATATCGGCTATTGGATCTGTCATTTCTCTTCTTAACTCCGTTATGGTGGTTCGGCATCTTCCTCACGCCGCCTACCGTAATCAAAAACCTACCAGCTTGACTTAACTACGCCCGGGATCTGGCCTTCGAGTGCCAGGCTTCGCAATGAAACTCGCGAAATACCGAATTTACGCAGATATCCTCGCGGACGTCCTGTTTGCGAACAACGATTGCGAACTCTCGCCGGAGACGCATCACGCGGCATCTTTTGCAATACGATCACTGCTTGATCGACCTGTTCGACCGTCGATTTCGGATCATTGATGATCTTTTTCGCGGCAGCACGGCGGTCGGCCCAAAGCTTGACCTTTTCTTTGCGAACGTTGTTCTTTACTACTTTGCTGATCTTTGCCATTGTCTTCTAAATTTCCTATGCACGGAACGGCATGCCCATCGCCTTTAGCAACGCGCGAGCTTGTTCATCATTAACAGCGGTCGTCACGATCGATATATTCATACCCCGCGATTTATCGACCTTATTAAAATCGATCTCAGGGAAGATGAGTTGTTCGCGGATGCCGAGCGTATAGTTGCCACGGCCGTCGAACGCCTTGCCCGAGATGCCTCGAAAGTCACGAACTCGCGGCAATGCCACCGAGATCAGACGGTCTAGGAATTCATACATACGGTCGCCGCGTAGCGTGACCATCGTGCCGATCGCCATTCCCTGACGAAGCTTGAACGCCGCGATCGATTTCTTCGCCTTCGTCACAACAGGCTTTTGACCGGTAACGGCCTTGAGTTCTTCCGTTGCGACATCGAGGATCTTCGAATTCGAAGAAGCCTCACCAAGCCCCATATTGACAACGATCTTTTCGATCTTGGGTATCGCCATCGGGTTCTTGATATCAAATTCTTTAGCTAACGCCGGAGCGATCTCGCCTTTGTATTTATCTTTAAGTCTTGCCATTATATTCACCTACTGTTTGGGTCTCGGTCTTTCTCTTAAATTTCAGATCTCATATTTGAAATTTCAGATTGCCAGTCGGCCTACCGTTTCCAAACCGGAATTATTTCTCTTCTTCAGCCGTTTCCTCTTCCAATTTTTTGGCTTCCTTGCGGGTCCAGCCAAGTTCCGGGATTAGCTTGCCACTCTTGGCGACACGAACTTTCTTACCGTCCCGAACTTCGACCTTTACACGCGTCGGCTTTCCTGTTTCAGGATCGATCAGAGCAACATTCGAAATGCTGACCCAAGCTTCCTGTTCCTTGATACCGCCTTCGCGATTGAGTTGCGGGACCGGCTTGACGTGACGTTTCACCATTGCTGCACCTTCGACCTTGACCTTGCCAAGCCGGGCATCAACTGCCAACACCTTGCCACGATACGGCTGACGCTTGCCGGCGCTGTCATAGCGGTTATATTCTTTGCCCGCAATGAACACGACCTGGTCGCCACGCTTGATCTTGCTCTTCACTGTTCCTGTTTTAGCTGCTGCTTTCATTTCAATTCTACTAAGACGAACACGTCCTATATTTTCTATATAACTTCCGGAGCAAGCGAAACGATCTTCATAAAGTTACGTTCGCGAAGCTCACGAGCCACAGGCCCAAAAACGCGAGTACCGATCGGCGAACCATCTTCTTTAATAAGCACCGCTGCGTTATCGTCAAAGCGGATGTAGGTGCCATCTTTGCGGCGAACTTCCTTGTGCGTACGCACGATAACCGCGTTGTAAACCTTCCCTTTCTTTGCGTTGCCGTCCGGAGCGGCTTCTTTGACGGTAACCTTAATAGTGTCACCAAGCCGTGCGATCTTTGCCGTCGAACCACCGACAGGCATGATCATTACCACACGCTTTGCTCCCGAATTGTCAGCGACCGCTAACGAGGTCTGCATTTGAATCATATCTTTTCTCCAGTGGTCGGTGTCCGGTGTTCAGTGGTTGGAACAAAACTGTTCACTGTCCACTGCCCACTGTTCACTGCCTACAACTCTGCTTTCTGAATGATCTCCACCACACGCCAGCGTTTGCGGGCCGACAGCGGACGCGTTTCCACGATGCGAACCTTGTCGCCGATCTTGGCTCCAGTCACGTCGTGAGCCATAAACTTCTTACGCTTCTTAACGTACTTGCGGTAAACAGGGTGCTTCACGAGACGATCGACGCGAACCGTAACGGTGTTGGTCATCTTATCCGAAGCAACAATGCCGACCTTTTCAGCACGCTTGTGCTGTTTTGCCGCAGGTGCGTCTTCCGTCGTTTCCGCCACAGGAGCCTTTGCCTTCGCGGCCTTCTTTGGCTTTTCTTCGACAACTTCTTCTACGGCTTCAGCTTCTGCCGCAACGACCTCATCTGCAACTTCTTCAGCGGCCGCCTCAACTGCGACTTCTTCGGTCACGGCTTCTTCGGCTGTTGCTACGGTCTCTTCGACCTCATCTGTCTTCTTCTTAGGCATTTTTCTCTTTTACCTTACGAATCGCCCTTTGGCTGATTCATCAATGTATAAACACGTGCCAGCGTTTTCTTTTCGCGGCGAATGTCCTTGAGCGTATCGCCGACGCCGAGCGTCTTGCGAAACTTCAGGCGAAATAGCGATTCTTTTAACGCATCTGCCTGATCTTTTAATCCTTCTGCGTCCATTTCGCGCAGATTTTCGAGCTGATCTTTACGTTTCATTTCTAAACGACGCCTCCTTCGAGGTCAGCACGAGTCACGAACTTGACCTTGATCGGCAGTTTCTGCGCCGCAAGTGCCATTGCCTCGCGTGCCAAACCTTCTTCAACACCTTGGATCTCGTATAGCATACGTCCCGGCTTTACGACCGCGACCCAGTGATCCGGAGCTCCTTTACCCGAACCCATACGCGTTTCAGCAGGTTTTCTGGTGATCGGTTTGTCCGGGAAAATGCGGATCCAGATCTTACCGCCACGTTTTACGTGACGTGTCATCGCGATACGAGCCGCTTCGATCTGACGATCGGTGATCCAGGCCGCTTCCAATGTCTTTAGTCCAAATTCGCCAAAACTGAGCTTTTCGCCGCGTGTCGCTTTCCCGCGCATACGGCCTTTCATTACTCTTCGGCGTTTTACCTTTTTAGGCTGTAACATAGCTGTTAATCCTTGTCTTCACTGCTGCTGCCAACTGCAACTGCCTACCTTCTTTCGTCTCTCCGCGGGCGGCGTTCACGCATAGCACCACGATCGACCTTAACTTCGTTCATCGGATCCGACGTGGTTCCGCGAGCCATCGATGCATTTGGATCGAGGATCTCACCGCGATAGATCCAGACCTTGATACCAATGATGCCAAATGTCGTCAGAGCTTCAGCAAATCCGTAATCGATATCCGAGCGAAGCGTGTGCAGCGGCAATCGGCCTTGCAGATTCCATTCGGTACGTGCAATTTCAGCACCGTTCAAACGGCCTGCTATCATGACCTTGATCCCCTGTGCTCCAAAGCGAAGCGATTCTTCGATCGTCTTCTTCATCGCACGGCGGAACATGATTCGCTTCTCTAGCTGCTGAGCGATCTTCTCTGCCTGAAGCTGAGCATTCAACTCAGGATGGCGGATCTCCTGGATCGAGACCAAAACTTCCTTACCGGTCTTGCGAGCGTAATCTTCGCGGAGCTTCTCGATCTCACTTCCCTTGCGGCCAATGATGATGCCTGGTCGCGAGGTGTAGATGATGATCTTAAGACGCGTGGCCGCACGTTCGATATCGATGTGCGAAACGCCGCCGCCAGCGAACTTTTTCTTCAGCTCACGCTTGAGCTGTAAGTCTTCGGCGAGGTATTCGGCAAAGTTGTGCTTTGCATACCAGTGCGAGTGCCAGTCTTTGTTGTATCCGACTCGAAAGCCGTATGGATGTACCTTTTGTCCCATATTCTTAAAGCTATTGGCTTACGCCTTTTTCTCTTCCTCGCTCTCTTCGCCCTCAGTTTCCTCAGCAGCCGGAGCATCTTCTGCCGGTGCGTCTTCAGCCGCCGCAACTTCGATTTCCTCTGTTGCTGCTTCGACTTCGTCGGAAGCTGATTCAACGGTCTCTTCGGTTGCTGCTGCGACTTCTTCCGAGGCTGCCTCGACGGTTTCTTCGACCGCAACAGCGTCCGCCGCTGCGACTTCTTCGACCGCCGGAGCCTCGACGACAGTCTCTTCAACTGCTACTGCGTCTGCCGCTGCCACTTCCTCAACTGGGGCTGCTACTTCCTTCTTCTTCGCCGGCGCCTCAGCCTTTTTCTTGGCATTGGCAGCCTTGCGAGCCGCGATGCGTTCGTCGCGAAGTGCTTCGAGCCTCAACTGCTCCTCGGTCTTTGGCTTTTCTTCGCTCGTGACCTGGATCGTGATGTGGCAATAATGTCGCTGCTCACGATACGCACGTCCCTGCGGTGCCGGTCGCATACGCTTGCGGCCCTTGGTCGGCCCCATATCGACGTAGCACAGGTTGATCCAAAGATCGTCAGGATCGATCGCGATATTCTTCTGCTCAGCGGCGTATGTCGCATTTGCAATCGCCGAATTCAAGCACTGAGCGATCGGGTCTGCCGCACGCTTTTCGGTAAACTTGAGTATCGACAACGCACGCGAAACTCTCTGTCCGCGGATGAGGTCGATCACAAGCCGCGCCTTACGCGGGCTCCCTTTTAGATGTCTTAGTTTAGCTGTCGCTTCCATAACAGTTGTCAGTGGTCTGTGTACAGTGGCCGGATCCTAGCTCAAACTGAGCACTGACCACTGACCACTATCCACTATTTCCTCTTTGCCATTTTCTCCGCTTTCGTTCCCGGATGGCCCTTGAACAATCTCGTTGGAGAGAATTCACCCAATTTGTGTCCGACCATATTCTCGGTAACAAATACCGGAATGTGTCGCTTGCCGTTGTGGACACCGAATGTCAATCCGACCATATCAGGCGTGATCGTCGAGCGACGCGACCAAGTTTTGATCGCCTGCGGCTTAGCACCGCCCTCGCTGATTCGACGCAGCACTTTCTGAACGCTGAGGTCGATAAATGGTCCTTTCTTTAATGAACGTGGCATATCTTTACAGTTGTCAGTGGTTAGTGGTCGGTGGTCAGTTTCATTCCTGCCACCTGTCACTTGTCACTGTTTACTTCCTTCTTCTATCCTTGACGATCATATTGCTCGTACGTTTGTTACGACGCGTCTTATAGCCGCGAGTCGGTTGGCCCCACGGAGTAACAGGATTACGTCCGCCCGAGGTCTTACCTTCACCACCGCCATGTGGGTGATCGACAGGGTTCATGGCGACGCCGCGAACTTTCGGCCTGAGACCTTTCCAACGCGAGCGGCCCGCTTTACCGAGGGAAACATTCTCGTGCTCGGTGTTTCCGACCTGGCCGACCGTCGCCATACAGACGACGGGAACCTTACGGACCTCGCCTGACGGCATTCGAAGCTGAGCATAATCGCCGTCTTTTGCAACGATCTGAGCAAAACCGCCTGCCGAACGAACCATCTGTCCGCCTTTGCCCGGACGCAGCTCAATGTTATGAACCTGCGTACCCAACGGAATATTCGTGATCGGCAACGCATTGCCCGGAAGAATGTCAGCCTCCGTTCCGCTCAAAATGGTAGTTCCGACCGTCAATCCGACAGGAGCGATGATGTATCGCTTTTCACCGTCAAGATAGGTGATCAAAGCGATGTGAGCCGAACGGTTCGGATCGTACTCGATCTGCGAGACCTTCCCCGGAATGCCGGTCTTGTCACGCTTAAAATCGATCAGTCTGTAATGACGCTTGTGACCACCGCCACGGCGACGGATCGTGATACGTCCGTCATTGTTGCGTCCAGAAATCCTCTTCTTCGGTTCGAGCAACGATTTCTCGGGTGTTGCTCCCGGCGTCAGCTCATCGCGCGTCAGATATGTCTGATAACGACGTGCCGGCGAAGTCGGTTTTAATCTCTTGATTCCCATATTCAGTGTTTGGTGGTCAGTGCTCGGTGGTCAGTGTGTTCACTTCTGAACACTGACCAATGGCCGCTGGCCACTGTTATATTGCTTCTGCGTAGTCCACCATTGGCTCGCCTTTGCGAAGCGTTACGTATGCTTTCTTCCATGCCGGACGGCGTCCTTCGATGCGTCCGCGGCGTTTCATCTTTCCGTCGTATTGGATCGTGCGAACTGAAGCGACCTTTACATTAAAGATCTCTTCGACCGCATTCTTGATCGACGGCTTCGAAGCCTTGGTATCTACCTTAAAGGTCAATACCTGCCCCGCTTTACGGTTTCCGCCTTCTTCTGACGAATCTTCCTTTAGAATGACGCTCTTTTCCGTGATGACCGGCGACTTCAGGACGTCCCAAACGTTGATCTTATTCATTGTCCTTTACCTCCGCTTCCGTCTCAGCCGGCGTTTCTTCTACGGTTTCGACAGTCTCTTCGACTACTTCTTCAGATGCTGCTGCGACTTCTTCAACAACAGTTTCTTCAACTGCTACCGGCTCTGCCGGTGCAGCTTCTTTCTTAGCTTTAGCGGCTTTCTTCGGCTTTTCTTCGACGACCTCGACTACTTCAGCATCAGCCTTCGATTCGCGTTTCGGGTCGAGCAGTTCTGTCAACTCTTCGAGAGCAGCCTTCGAGATAAGCAACTTGTCGTGATAAATGATGTCGTAAATGTTCAGTCCAAAGCTGTTAGTCACCTTGGTCTTCTGCACATTACGCGACGAAAGTACCAAGTTGGCGTTATCGAGCGAATCGATGATCAGCGTCTTGACCGCTTTCTTTGCATTATCCGAAAGCTCAAGAGTCGCGATCGCCTTCAAAAACTCGCTGGTCTTCGGAGCTGCAAATCCAAACTCGTCAATAACGATCAAATTACCTTCACGCAAGCGTTCCGACAATGCCGAACGCAACGCACCGCGTCGCATTTTCTTTGGCATCTGGTACGACCAGTCGCGCGGCTGTGGTCCGTGAACGTTACCGCCGCCTTTCCACAATGGCGATCGAAGCGATGCGATACGAGCACGGCCCGTTCCTTTCTGCTTCCAGAGCTTGCGGCCCGAGCCTGACACGTTTCCGCGTGTCTTCGTTGCCGACGTCCCCTGTCGTCCATTGGCGCGATAGTTCATCACCGCCGAGTGGATGAGGGCTTCGTTAAGCTCGACGCCGAAGACGGCGTCCGACAACGTTACGTCGCCGACCTCTTTATTCTTCAAATTGCGAACCTTAACGGTAGGCATAATCTTTCTCTCCAGTATGAGTTACGCGTTTACGCGTGAGCTCCTAGCTTTTCTTTACAACAACCAATCCACCATTCGGCCCCGGAACGGCACCGCGGATCATCAAAATATTGTTCTCAGCGTCAACCTTGGCAACGGTCAAACCTTTGATAGTGACACGGGCATCGCCCATGTGACCCGAGGATTTCGTTCCCTTAATAACACGCGAAGGATACGCTGACTGACCGATCGAACCCGGAGCACGAACGTTCATCGAACCGTGCGACTCCGGACCGCGAGCAAACTTGTGTCGCTTGATGGTGCCCGCAAAACCGCGTCCCTTCGATTTACCGACTACCTCGATCTTGTCACCGTCGGCAAAAATGTCGGCCTTTACCTGGTCGCCAACGGCCGCTTCAGGCTCACCCGTCAAACGGATCTCTTTAAGCACACGAGTCGGAGGCACACCGCCGCCTGTTTTCTCAAAGTGTCCGCGCTGCGGCTTAGCAACATTCTTCAAACGGATCGGCTTGTCTTCGACAAGCCCAAGCTGCACGGCATTGTAGCCATCAGCACCGGTTGCGCTTTTGGTCTGTATTACGACGCAAGGGCCTGCCTTGATGACCGTCACCGGCGTGACTGTTCCATCCTCAGCAAATAGCTGCGTCATTCCGACCTTTCTACCAATGATTCCACTGATCATATATTTAAGTATGAGTTACACCTTCAGGCGTGATGTCCGCCTCGCTAACTCAACATTGAATCACGCGTAAACGCGTAACTCTTACCTTAGTTCTTCCCAAAAGCCTTGATCTCGACATCGACACCAGCCGGCAGATCAAGCTTCATTAACGCATCTACTGTCTCCGCCGTAGGATCGAGAATATCCATCAGACGCTTGTGCGTGCGGATCTCGAACTGTTCACGCGACTTCTTGTCGACGTGCGGCGAGCGAAGCACCGTCCATTTGTTCTTGACGGTCGGAAGAGGAATAGGACCTGCGATCCTGGCTCCCGTACGCTTTGCTGTGTCAACGATCTCGGTCGTGGACTGGTCCAAAACTCGGTGATCGTATGCTTTCAACTTGATGCGGATCTTTTCGTTTAACATATCTTCTTTGTATGAGTTACGCGTTTACGCATGATCTTCGTTACCAAAGAATCACGCCTAAAGGCGTAACTCTTACCAATTTATTCAACAACTTCCGACACGGTACCTGCACCGACTGTGCGGCCGCCTTCGCGGATGGCGAAGCGGAGGCCTTTTTCCATTGCGATGGGGGCGATGAGCTCGATCTCCATTTGGATGTTGTCGCCCGGCATCACCATTTCGACGCCTGCAGGCAAGTGTGCAACTCC
>JAEUQI010000240.1 GCA_016789145.1 Blastocatellia bacterium
GTCGGCTGACGTTTTGGTCGAGACCGCAAGGTCGTAGGCACGATACCATCGAAGCCCGTCCGGGGCCCTTTCGGCTATCTGTGAGAACCATCCCCGCTTGAAAATACCGCCGTCACGCGGGATCGGCGACTGCTGATAGAGTGCGGAAAATGCGTAGCTGCCGATCTTCCTCTTGATCCTCAGCAGTTCTTCGCGGTCGTATCGAGCAGGGCAAAGCGGCTCGCCCTCGGCCCGACTGAGCGGATCCATTGCGTCCGCGGCACCGGCGTATGCGAGTGCGGGAAGCGAAAGCATCTCCCAATTCTCGCCGCCGTTCGCGGCCTCGATGATCAGCCGGCCGGCGAGGTCGTCTTCGTGCCAGCGGGTCTGGATAAGGACGATCGAGGCTCCGGGCTCGAGCCGCGTGTAAATATCGTCGTTGAACCAATCCCACGCCGTCTCGCGGCGCGTTCGGCTTTCGGCCTCGGCCCGGTTCTTGACCGGGTCATCGATCATTATCAGCTGAGCACCGTAACCGGTCACGCCCGAGCCGACGCCGACCGCACACAGCCCGCCGCCGGACGTCGTCTCCCATTCGTCGACGGCTTTGCGCTCCTTGGAAAGCGGAATATGACCCTCGACAATTCGGCGGATCTTTCGCGAAAAGCGGTTTGCAAGGCGTTGATTGTAGCTCCCGACTATTACGTTCATCTTCGGTTCGCGGAGCAGCCGCCACGCGGTATATCGGACGGTGACCGTTTCGGATTTC
>JAEUQI010000241.1 GCA_016789145.1 Blastocatellia bacterium
TTTCGGGTTCGCCGGGGCGCAATCCTGAAACAAGAGAAGGCGCCGGCCGGTGCCGCCGAGCCGCCGTCTGCCCATCCCTTCCGCACAGCCTGAAGACCGACGCCCCGAAGGTCTGCGCCGTACCCGCGGCGCTTTGCGCGTCACGGGGAGGAGCGTGTCGTCGCGAGCCCCGCGAGGGTGCGGCGACGGCTTCGCCGTCTCGCACTGGCGAGGCGTGCCCGGGTTGTCGGCAAGGCCAGCCGCCCAGGTGGATCGCGCCGTGGCGCGTCCGCAGCCGGCGGTTGGAAGATCGGGGCCTGTAGCTCAGTCGGTTAGAGCGCACGCCTGATAAGCGTGAGGTCGGTAGTTCGAGTCTACCCAGGCCCACCACGCCCAGGCGTAAGGCCGGGGCGCGAATGGCGCGCGGACGGCATGCGAGCGGCGCGGGGCCGTAGCTCAGTCGGGAGAGCGCCTGCTTTGCAAGCAGGAGGTCGTCGGTTCGACTCCGTCCGGCTCCACCAGGCCCGAGCCGGGTCTCGGCGCCCGCTTCAGGGCGATGCGAGGCTCGAGACGCTGTGCGGAAGACGGGGGTTCGATGGCGCGGGCGGGATGCCCGCGGCTGAATCGAACCCCGAAAGTTACGGGTTCGATGGCGCGGCTGTGTGCCGCGACTGAATGGGCCCCGAAGGTTACGGGTTCGCTGGCGCGGGCGGGATGTCCGCGGCCGGGCGGAGCCGAGAGAGGTTTGGCGAGGGCGCGCTT
>JAEUQI010000242.1 GCA_016789145.1 Blastocatellia bacterium
AGCCGTGTATATCGATCTACCGGACATTTAGGTGTCGATCGAAATCGTACTCACCCTGCGTCGTGCGTAGAAGCGCGCCATGACGATGCAGTTGTCGAAGACCTTTGATGTGACGATGCCGCTTTCGGGCGGATCGACCTCGGTCAGCGCCGATGCCCTTGCGGCCTTTATCAGCCAGGCTTCGGCAGCGGCCTTATTGATGTCGTAGGTCGGTGACCAATCGTCGTTCGAGGGCGAATTCCCTTCGTTATCCGCGACAGCCGCGGCATCGAGCACCTCTTCGACCTCGGTTTCGGTCAGCACGGGTTCGGTCTCCCATGCCGCGAGTGTTTTGAGTCGTTCTAATGGTGTCATATTGGTCTATATAAGCGACAGCGACGAACCGGCCTTAAGCTTTGTCGGCGATGAGCATTGCGAGCGCGGCGGGCCGAACGGCCTTGGCACCGTAAACGTGGAGTCCTTTGACCGCATCGCCAAAGCGCTTTTCGGGCTTGAAGGCCTGCAGGTCGAGGATCTGTTCGACGTAGGCGGTTGCGACCGAATGTCCGGCGACGATGCGGTAGGCCTCACCCGCGTCGTTCGGGACGTTGTTCGATTTTAGAATGCTGAAACCGGCGGCCTCGCCGACCTGTCCGTTCGCGAGCCGGCGGTCGGAACGCAGCGTCCCGGCGCCTGTGAACCGGTCGTCTTTCAGCAAAAGGCCGTGAAACCAAGCCGGCACAACGACGAAACGGCCTTC
>JAEUQI010000243.1 GCA_016789145.1 Blastocatellia bacterium
ATCATGCGGCCGAGCGGATCGACGCCGGAGCCGTCGAAGCCCGACGGCACCACGATCAGCTCCGGCTTGAACTTGTGCAAGGCCGGAATCACCACCTGCTCGAAGGCGGCGGCATAGGCGCCGTCGCCACAGCCCGGCGGCAGCGGGATGTTGAGGTTGAAGCCTTCGCCTTTGCCGGTGCCGTTTTCCGCCAGCGCGCCGGAATCGGCCGGGAACAAGTTGTCCTGGTGCAGCGAGATGGTGAGCACGTCGTTGCGGTCGTAGAACGCCGATTGCGTGCCGTTGCCGTGATGCACGTCCCAGTCGATTGTGGCGATGCGGCCGACCTTGTGCACGATCTGCGCCCGCAGGATGGCGACGACGGCGTTGCCGAACAGGCAGAAGCCCATGCCGACATCGGCGGTGGCGTGGTGTCCGGGCGGCCGCACCAGGGCATAGGCGTTGGCGACGCGCCCTTCGATCACCGCGTCGAACGCGGCCATGACGCCGCCCGCCGCCAGCTGCGCGATCTCGAAGCTGCCCTTGCCGAAAGGCGTCAGATACGAGGCGTCGCCGCCGTTCTCCGCCGACAGCGCCTTGATGCGGGCGATGTGCTCGCGGGTATGGAAGCGGGCGAGCTCCTCCTCCGTGGCGTAGCGCGGCTTGATCGGCGTCAGATGGTCGATGAGGCCGCTGACCTCGATCAGGTTGCGCAGCCGCCTTTTGGTCTCGGGATTCTCGGCATGCTCGCCGGGCTGCA
>JAEUQI010000244.1:0-413 GCA_016789145.1 Blastocatellia bacterium
GAACTTTGGCGAGCGTCAATCCGGGGAGTTCTGGGAGCCGCAGGGCCTGGGGCTCGTACCCATGGTCATCGAACAAAGTGGCCGGGGTGAGCGGGCCTATGACATCTATTCCCGCCTCCTTCGCGAGCGGGTGGTGTTCCTGGTGGGACCAGTCAATGATGTAACGGCCAATTTGATCGTTGCCCAGTTGTTGTTTCTCGAGTCGGAAAATCCAGACAAGGACATTTTTTTCTACATCAATTCCCCTGGGGGGTCGGTGACGGCCGGAATGGCCATCTATGACACGATGCAGTTCATCAAGCCGGACGTGAGCACGCTTTGCATTGGCCAGGCAGCGAGCATGGGGGCGTTCCTGTTGGCCGCGGGGGCTAAGGGAAAGCGGTACTGCCTGCCCAATTCCCGGGTCATGATCC
>JAEUQI010000244.1:423-736 GCA_016789145.1 Blastocatellia bacterium
CAGGGGCAGGCCTCGGACATCGAGATTCATGCTCGCGAAATCCTTGCTTTGCGCGCCAAGCTCAATTCGATGCTGGCTTCTCACACAGGGCAGAGTGTTGAGCAGATCGAAAAAGACACCGATCGGGATAATTTCATGGCCGCGAGCCAGGCGGTGGAGTACGGTTTGGTTGATCGAGTCTTAAGCAATCGGGCAGACGCTGCCTGATCAGGAAGGAAAGTCCACCATGACGGAAAAGAAGTCGGGCGGCGAAAAGCTGCTTTATTGTTCGTTTTGCGGGAAAAGCCAGCATGAGGTCAAAAAGCTGATTGCT
>JAEUQI010000245.1 GCA_016789145.1 Blastocatellia bacterium
GCCATTCGTTAGGCCGAAGCGCATTTCAAGCACTTCAGCATCCCGCTTGTCAAGTTCATCGATCACCGACCGCAATGCTCGCTGGAGCGCCGCATGCATGGCGATACCTTCCGGACCGTCCGATTGATCTTCTAGGGTATCAGCAATGGATTTTGAAAATGGTTCGTCAGCCGCAGGCTCATCAAATGGGATATAGACGCCATCCGCTCTCAAGGCTTTTCTGACACTCGCCTCCGGCATGGCTGTATGCTCGGCCAAGACCGCGGGAGTTGGTGGGATCCCTTGCGCTTCGAGCATGCGCCTTGTGCGTGCCAGCTTGTTGATGGACTCGGCCATATGAACCGGAACCCGGACAAGTCGCTGTTGATCGGAAATTCCCCTTGTGATTGCCTGACGGATCCACCAAGTTGCGTAGGTGGAAAATTTGAATCCGCGGCGATAGTCGAACTTCTCCACTGCTCTCATTAGACCCAGATTACCTTCCTGAATCAGGTCGGAAAACGGAAATCCAGTATAGGTGTATTTTTTTGCAATTGAGATCACCAACCGGAGGTTGGCTTCAATCATTCTATTACGGGCGCTCATCGCAGATCGAAGTCCTGCCGAGATTCTGGCGGCAACATCACTGCGATCGCTTGAACGACTGATCACAATCAGACTTTCCGCCAAGACGTCAAATTTCAGGCCTAACGCCCGGAGGAGAGCGGCGGCCTCTTCCTGATGCGTCGGTGAG
>JAEUQI010000246.1 GCA_016789145.1 Blastocatellia bacterium
GAAACAGACGTTAATCAAAAGCAAAAATTCTATCAATCAGCCTATCAATTGATGTTAGAACGTAAATTTATTCCTAACACTCCTTGTTTAGTAAACGCTGGTAAAGAAGATGGTCAACTAGCAGCTTGTTTTGTACTAGATGTACCAGATTCAATTGCAGCAATCCTGGATTCAGTTAAAGCCGCTGGACTTATTCACAAATCAGGGGGCGGCACAGGGATGACTTTTGAGAAACTTCGTCCATCTGGTTCTATTGTTGCTTCTACTCATGGAGTAGCTTCTGGCCCGGTTTCTTTTATGAATATCTTTAATACAATGACAGAAACCGTTAAACAAGGCGGCGTTCGTCGCGGTGCTAACATGGGCATACTACGTATTAGTCACCCGGATATTTTACGCTTTATTCATGCTAAAAATGACCAGTCCTCTTTAACCAACTTCAACATTTCTGTAACCGTTACAGATGATTTTCTTTTAGCAGTTGACCGCAATGAGTGGTTCCAAACCGAATTTGAAGGCAAAGCTTGGGAGAAGTCTATTTTTGACCCAACAACAGGCAAAGACTATGAATATGAAGGCCAAAAGCCTCCTAAAGCTGGAATGATTTATGCTCCTGATATTTGGCGGCGTATTGTTGAATCAGCTTGGAAATATGCCGAACCAGGAATTATTTTTATTGATGAAGTAAATCGACATAACTACTTAATGAATTCTATGGGAGAGAT
>JAEUQI010000247.1 GCA_016789145.1 Blastocatellia bacterium
AGGCACAAATCGCCCACCGTATTCGCCCCAATAGCCTTTTTCGTTTGGCTCGTAGTTCATATTGAATTCCTGACTGCTGCGATAAACGTCTTCATCTGTTTAGCGTCTTTTTTGCCCGGCGATAGCTCGAGTTTGCTACAGGCATCCACAGCAAATGGCCGAACCTGTTCGATAGCGTCGGCGACGTTGTCGGCAGACAAACCGCCGGCAAGATAAACCACGATGCCGCTATCTACGATCTCGCTTGCGACCGTCCAATCAAACGTCTCGCCCGTTCCGCCGCGTTCGGCGGGAGAAAAGGCATCGAGCAATATCGCATCCGCTTTGAATATCGTCGCTTGCTCCACGTCGAAATTCAGCCCGATTCTTAGTGCTTTTATTACAAACAATTGCGTTCGCGATCGAATAGCATCTACAAACTGTTCGTCTTCGTCACCGTGAAGCTGAATTGCGGTCAGACCGCACATCTTAGCGATCTCGGCAATATTTTCGATACCACTATTTACAAACACGCCGACCTTGCCGATGCGCGAGGGCATATCGTGGATCATCTTGCTCGCCATTTCGGGCGTCACATATCGCGGGCTTTTCTCGTAAAAGTTAAAGCCGAGTTCATCGACACCGTATTTTACAGCGAGCAAAGCGTCGTCGTAATTAGTGATCCCGCAGATCTTAACCTTTGTCATGACATTAGACCTCGCAGCGATTCGGCGACGTCGGT
>JAEUQI010000248.1 GCA_016789145.1 Blastocatellia bacterium
CCGTTTACAAAGAGATCGCGGCGTTCTCACAGCCCGATTACTTCACCGATGAAGAGCTGGAAAGCGCCAAGACACTGCTCGAGACCAACGATCTTTTTGAACGCGAAAAGGCAAGCGAATATGCACACACGCTCGGTTTTTGGTGGTCATCTACGGGCATCGAGTATTTCCGAAGCTATCACGCAAAACTTCGTGCCGTGACCCGAGACGAGATCAACCGGTATTTAAAGACCTATGTCCAGGGTAAGAATCACGTAGTCGTCGCACTCGTCTCTGCTGACGCAAAGAAACAGGCCGGGTTGACCGAAGCTGACCTGATCGGAGGTGCAAAATAATGAAACTTCGTATCTCCGTCATATTCGTATTCTTTATTTCGGCGATCGGCACGTTTGCCCAGACGGCTCGGTTCGACAATCTCACCAGTCAGGCGGCTCTCGTTTCCGAATTCGACGTCAACGGCCTGAAGGTGATCCTGAAACGACGTCCATCATCTCCGACCGTCGCTGGCGGATTGTTCATCCGTGGCGGTGCAAGGAACATCACCGAAAAGAACGCGGGCATTGAAAGGCTGATGCTCGCCTCTGCCATCGAGGCCGGAAAGAACACTCCGCGAGCGACAGTAAGACGCGAACTGTCAAGCATGGGAAGCGTGATAAATTCTGCAGCCTCGAACGATTACAGCGTTGTTAGCCTTGCGACTACCCGGCCCGATTTTG
>JAEUQI010000249.1 GCA_016789145.1 Blastocatellia bacterium
TGTTTCGCTGCGGATCCTTTGTCTCACCGCCCATCACGACCCCGACCTCGAAACCGACAAATGCATAGATCAGTAAAAGCACGGCACTTGAAAATGCTCCGTACTCGGGAACAGTGTCGAACGTGAAGTTTTCCGGCTGAATAAAAAAGATGCCTACAGCGACGAAAACGAACAACGGTATCAATTTACCGGCAGTGAATATGTTCGTCATCATGGCCGATTGCTTTACGCCGATCAGGTTCACAACGAAAATCGTCAGAACCACAACGCTGATAGATGCGACACGAAATGTTCCTTGGCTGGCTTGCGGGACAAAAAAACCGAAATAGGTGATCAGGAGATTGCAGTTTGCCGCAAATGTCGTCACACGAACGATCCAATACAGCCAGCCGACCTCGAAACCCACTACTGGTCCAAATGCTTCTCGAGCATACAGATACGGTCCGCCAGTGGCAGAAAACCGACTCGCGACCTCTGCGTAACAAACGACAATAAAACTGATGATCATCGCACACGCGAAGAAGGCGACAAGGCTCCACGTGCCGATCAACGCATGAACCTTAGCCGGCAGTCCAAATATGCCGGCTCCGATTATTGTGTTTATGAATATTGCGGTAAGGTCCCAACGGCCGATGCCGCGGATCAGCTTCTGTTCGTTCATTATGCGTCACTTTTTGGCCAGCTTTTGCGGGAGATGATTTTCGTTTATACTCTG
>JAEUQI010000024.1 GCA_016789145.1 Blastocatellia bacterium
TGCGGGCTGGAAGCCCGCGTTCCGACTGTCCGCACTGTCCCGAGCGTTCTTGCCGTTCGCGGCGTTCTTGCTGTCCGCGGCATGTTTCATGAAACATTACGTGCGGGCTGGAAGCCTGCGTTCCGACTGTCCGCACTGTCCGCAGCGTTCTTGCCGTTCGCGGCGTTCTTGCTGTCCGCGGCATGTTTCACGATGTCGAAAACAGCGTGTTTCTGTGGAACGTTTTGCTTGGCCGAACGCTGTATCTCTATTTATATCAATAGTTAGTGTGAAACGGCCTGAAAAACACTCCAAAAGCGTACCAGAATGTGCCGGAATGCGTAACTCTAGTGTTTTCAACACTTACAGATCGATCTTGCAAAATCGTTCCACGAGCGTTCCAGCGGTTCGTGGAACGCTTAAACCACTGATAACAATAGTGTTACGAGACCCAAAGTGCCATTTTTAACCCAAAGCGAAAAAAACTGTAAGACATTGTCTTACAGCACCGTTAGAAACAGTGGTTTCCGTGAAGTTCTTATTCCGTCCGATTGTATTTAGATGTCAAAGATCCAGCCGCTGGTGGAATTCCTGCCACTTTCCAGTATATCATAGATGCAACATTTTTGCACGAAGAATTTGGTCGTCGCGGATGCTGTGGCGGCGCGAAGTGCACGCGAGACGCGTGCGCTCCGGCAACCTTTTCCCACTCTTCGCCGCCTAAGTGTTTGGAAGAAAGATCAACCACAGATAAACACTGATGGACACAGATTCAGAGATAGCACCAGTGTGTATCTGTGTTCATCTGCGGACGATCTCTTTTCTGGGTCTTTGCTGTAAAATCGACTTATGCGTTATCTGATCTTCGTCTTGCTTCTCTCAACCGTGGCTTATTCCCAAGTGCCGCCGATCACGCCGGGCGTCTCCCAGGAACTCGCAAAATGGCGAGCCGCGCATTATAGCGATGTGCGGTACAAGCTGAACCTAACGCTCGAAAAGATGTCGCCGGTGCTGAAAGGGACGATAGAGATCCGCGTTGGAGTGCGGACACTCTTGTCCGCATCGGCACAAGGTGCCGAGATACCGCCGATCATACTCGACTGGCGACGCATCAAAGGGCATGAGGACAAATCAACTATATCGAAAGTTACTCTGAACGGGCGTGAAGTTCAGTCGATTTTCACGCGATTGACAATTGGCCCAGGGCTCATGCGACCTCCACGTAAATCTGCCACTCCAGACCCAAATCCTATTCCAACTCCGTTACCATCGCGCCTTCCACCGGTTTACAGAGATGCAGATGATCACTTGGTCTTTACGGAAGGTGTCCAACTTGGCGAGAACGTCATCAAGCTCGATTTCACTTCGCCGATACTGACCAGCGGTGCGGGCATAACAAGGTACATCGACAAAGAGGACGGTTCGGAATACATCTACTCGCTTTTCGTCCCGTCCGACGCCAGCACGGCGTTCCCGGTATTCGACCAGCCGGATCTGAAGGCGAGGTTTGAAACAACGGTAATGAGACCAAAGGACTGGGATGTAATAGCAAATGCACTTGGCAATAGTTACGAATCCATTTCCAGTGACGGTACGCCTCGTGAATACGTTTCATGGTTTGTAGAAACAAAGCCTATTAGCACATATGTTTTTGCATTTGCCGCAGGACCATTTCACCGATTTTGGGCTCCGTCCAAAATTACAAGAGATGTCCGTCCGGAATTGAAGGAAGCTTATAAGAGGTGGATCAATAATGATGTATCGATCTTGATTGGTGGTGAAGACGTTGCCCGAATGAAGAAGGAAGAAATCGAGAGTTTGGCGAAAGGTCATGCCTCTGATTCGATTGACTTCACGAAAATCTACGTCCGCCGCTCCCAAGCCGCCAAGTTCAAGCCACACGCTGCCGAGGTGTTTCGGCTTAATCGTGAGTCGATCAAATATTTCGAAGAGTATTTCGATTACAAGTTCCCGTTTCCTAAGTACGATCTGGTGTTGATACCGGAGTTTCCGTTTGGTGGGATGGAGCATGCGGGGGCGACGTTTTTGCGGGAATCGGCGATCATATTTCCGCAGGAACCGACCAAGAGCGACCATATTTCGCGTGCGGTGCTGATATTTCACGAGGCGGCGCATCAGTGGTTTGGCGACACGGTGACGATGAAATGGTTCGACGACCTGTGGCTTAAGGAAGGCTTTGCCAATTTCATGGCGTACAAGGCAGTCGATAAGATAATGCCCGACGCCAACGCTTGGAAAGTGTTCTACGAACGCATTAAACAGCCCGCCTACGCCACCGATTCGACCCGCGGCACCACGCCGATCTACCAACCGATCGACAACCTAAACTCCGCCAAAAGCGCCTACGGCAACATCGTCTACAACAAAGCCCCCGCATTTCTAAAACAAGCCGAGTTCTACCTAGGTGCGGATAAGTTTCAAACGGCGGTGCGAGCGTTTTTGAAGAAATACGAGTTCAAGAATGCGCAGTGGGAAGATCTGGTGACTGAGTTTGAAGGCACTCTACGACCAAGTGATGGAAGACCCTATTGGAAAGAACTATCGCGAGCGCAACGAGTGAAAGTCGCAAAGCGAGATGCGGAAGCACTTAGGAATTGGGCTGATAGTTGGATAAAACTGCCAGGCGTCCCGACAATTAAAGTTGAGAAGACCGAAGGCCATTGGGAAGTCGGGAGCGGATCTAAACACAACTATACGACTCACTCAGGCCTCCTTCCCGCACTCGGCCTTAGACTTGAACCGCGATTCGAACGATCGCCGTGGGGAATACAAATCAAAACGTTGTATCGATTTGGATCTGAAACCGAAGTTCAAGAGCATTTTGTTTCGGGTAATCCCTTTACCGATATGTTGCCGCGCCAAAGTGGATCGGATGGATTTCCGGTAAAGAATCCGCCGATGCCTGATCTCATATTTCCGAATTATGGAGACTACGGTTATGGTGTTTTTCTCCTGGACGATACTGGAATCGACTATGTCGTTAGAAATATCGAAAAAGAACAGGATCCATTTTTGCGATCGATGATGTGGGGAAGCCTTTGGGATAGTGTCCGCGAAGGGGCCTTCGATCCTCGACAGTATGTGAACCTGGTGATCAACCCAACTATTGGTCAGCCTCCACCGATAAGAAAGTCGACAGACGTTGGTGGGGCAGTTTTCGCCGAAACTGACGAAACAGTTATTCAAAGTTTGCTTGCACGAGCATCGATGGCACTAAAGTATTTCGTGGCTGAATCCGCTGAGAGTGAGCGACTGAATGAGCGCTTTGAGAGCATGCTTGTCGAGCGAATCCAAAATGCTCCGTCTTCGGGATTGAGAGTTACATATTTCCGTGCATTGGTTGCGAATGCAACAAGCGATAAGGGTCGTGCAGTACTGAAAGCGATGCTCGCCGAGGGCAGAAACCTGAGCGGTAGCGAGGGTGCCCCGCAACAAGCGAGTACGTCTAAGGGCACACTCCCTACCGGTCGTGTTTCTGCCCTCGTTCTCCGTACCAAAGACAAGTTCGACATCGTCACACGCCTCGCGGTTCTAAATGATCCTGATGCCGCGAAGCTGCTGGCGGAGCTTGAAAAGACCGAGACGAGCGATGACGCCGAGCGTTACGCCTACGCCGCTCGGGCTGCATTTCCGACTAAGGAGAACCGCGAGAAATATTGGAACGATTTTGTAAACAACAAAGATATCTCCGAAAGCTGGATCGAAGCGGCGTTTGGGCCATTTAACGCAGTTCGAAATAGCGAGCTGTCGCTTCCCTTTCTGCGGCGTGCTCTCGAAGAACTGCCAAACCATAAACGCAGCCGCAAGATATTCTTCGTCAACGGCTGGCTCGCCGCCTTCATCGGCGGCCAACGCTCGCAAGAGGCTCTTGATATCGTTAACAAGTTTCTCGGCGACAACCCAAACCTGGACAAAGACCTAAGGCTCAAGATCCTGGAGAACGTGGACATCATCGAACGCGCCGTTCGTATTCGAGGAAAATTCAAAAATAATTAACCACAGATGGACACAGATAAACACAGATAGGAAAGTCGGATTTCGAGAAGGCGGAGATCGAGCACATATCTGTGTCCATCCGTGTTCATCTGTGGTTAATTTTCTAATTTCCTCTCTAAACGCTACACTCATTGTCGATGCATACGCCTGAGGAGATCGAGCTGGCGAAGAAGCAGAAGGTCCGCGACCGTCTGATGGACCGGCTTGCCGACCGCGAAGAGGAGATGGCCGATCTGCGCGCTCAGCAGGAACGCTTTGAGGCTCGCTACACGATGTCGGTCGGTCGGCTCTATGCAGAGATGGACGAGCTCGAGGCTCAGATCGCTGAGGAAGAATACAAGCTAGTTCCCGACGACGTCGAGATCAAGAAACGAGCTGAAGAATTGAGACGGCAAGCTGAGGAATCGGCAAAGCGTGCCGCTGAGGCATTAGAAAAGGAAGGCGACTGGAAACCAACTGCCGAGGCGAAAAAGGCGTATCACGAACTCGCACGCTCAATACATCCTGACCTCGCCATCGACGCCGCCGAAAAAGAAAAACGCCACGGGCTGATGGCTGAGCTTAATCAAGCATATTCCTCCGGCGACCAAACGCGGCTGAACGAACTCGCCGAACAGCTCAAGCACAGCCCCGACCTTGTCGCCGGAAACACCATTGGCGACGAACTTGTTCGCACAATTCGGCAGATATTTCAGATCAAGCAGCGAATGACCGCGTTGTTCAACGAGATGCACGAGGCCGAGCAAGGCGAGCTGTTTATCCTACGGAAAAAGGTCGATGCTGAATTTGCCGAGGGCCGCGACCTGCTCGAGCACATGGCAAACCGCACACGTTCGCACATTAACAAAGTGCAGCGTCGGCTAGATAATTTGAAAAATGTAAACCAAGCCGCCGAAGAATACGTAAAAGAGACATTCGGCCTAGATATCGCAGATTTTCGGGGTGAAAATAAAAATTAAAATTATCACCCAAATGGGTGACTATGGGCTTGACTTAGTCAGCAAATAGGTTATCATTAACTTACTTCGCACTCATCCGACAAGTGTGGTATACAAGATCCAGTTTTCGCGATAGCCTGCTCCACGTAGGTGGTCGCGAAAAAAGAGGGAGGCGGTGTGGGAGACGTCTCCCTCGCTTATTTTAAAGCGAGTTTCCCGCAGCATGCCCCGACGCCCACGCCCACTGAAAGTTATAACCACCTAGCCAGCCCGTAACGTCCAAAACTTCGCCAATGAAATATAGGCCGCTGTGCAGCTTGCTCTCCATAGTTTGCGACGAAACCTTATCGGTCGAAACGCCGCCGAGCGTGACCTCGGCTCGGTCGTAGCCTTCGGTCGCGGAAAACCGAGCTTGCCAGTTGTTGATCTTTTGACCGATCGCGTCGATGTCAGCGTTAGAAAGCTGTGCGAGCTGTTTGTCGGCGAGCGATGTTTCGAGAAACTCCGCGGCAAATCGATCAGGCAAAAACTCGGCGAGAAAGTTCGCTGTCTTTCGCGTCGAGTGACGATTCGCCGCCAGCGCGTCAGCAACGTCAACGCCGGGAGCGAGGTCGAAGGCCATCGGATATTTCCTCTGCCAGTAGTTCGACGCCTGAATTACGACCGGCCCCGATACACCGCGATGTGTGAAAAGAAGTTTCTCGCGAAACTCAGCTCTGCCTGTGTCCGCAACTGCTTCGAGTGATATACCTGCGAGCTTTGGATACGCTCGTTTCTCAAGCACCATCGCCACCAGCGACGGACGCGTCTCAACGATCTTGTGGCCGAACTGCCGTGCGACATCGTAGCCAAATCCCGTTGCACCGATCTTCGGGAACGAAAGGCCGCCGCAAGCGATGATAAGGTTTGGTGCAGAAAGATCGCCGTTCGACGTGCTGATGACGAAGTCTCCGCGTTCGCCTGAGCCCTCACTTACGTGCGGGCTACGGACACTTTCGACCCGACACCTCGTTGCGATCCTGACCTTGGATCGGCGGCATTCCGTGAGCAGCATATCGACGATCTGACGGGATGATTCGCGGCAGAAAAGCTGGCCGAGCGTTTTTTCGTAGTACGGAATTTTGTGCTTTCGCACGAGTTCGACAAAATCTTGCGGAGAAAAACCGGCGAGAGCAGATTTACAGAAATGCGGATTCTGCGAGAGAAAATTCTCGTGGCTGACGGATTTGTTCGTAAAGTTACAACGCCCGCCGCCTGAGATCAGTATCTTGCGGCCGACCTCAGCATTGTGTTCGATCACCAGCACACGCTTGCCGCGCCGCCCGGCCGTGATCGCACAAAACAATCCGGCCGCACCTCCGCCGATGATGATCGCGTCGAAGTTCATTACGCTAAGTAATGTTCAGCGAAGATGCGGCTGTGGTGTTTGACGTGGCCGGCCATCATATAGACGAGGGCACGAGCCGAGACCATATTGTCGCTGGCGGTGCCGATTCGGCGAGTCGCCTCGTCGGTTAGACTTTTGGCAAGGCAAATGTTGGCTCGGCGTTGATGTTCAAATTCGTCCAACAGGTCGGCGAAGGTGCGGTTGTTCGCGTTCGAATTATTGATGTAATCGTCCTGTTCAAAGCCCTCGATCGGCGTCGTGTCGCCGCGTGATATGCGGAGCAAGCGATATGAGAAGATGCGTTCGGCATCGATAATATGGCTGAGCGATTCCTTGCAGGTCCATTTGCCGACATCGTAGCGATACAGTCCCTTTTCCTCGGGAACGCCCGCAAACATTTCGCGATATTCGGCGATCTGGAGTTCGAGAATGTGCATCACAGTTCCGTCCGCGATGAGCGAGATGTACTTTTCGTAATATGGTGCGTATTCGTTTGTTTCAGGTCGTTTCATAATCGGGTATAGTATCAGAGTAATTTCGAAAAATCTTTGCGGCCGTTCATATGCGTCAAGTTCTGTTAGTTTTGTTTGCGATCATCGCATTTGCGTCCGTTTCGGTAGCTCAGGAACGCATTGCTTTCGGTAATGGGACGGCGTCGTTGACGGGTTCGCTGAGCAACGGACAAGTGCGGCATTTCGTATTTTCGGCAACGCAAGGCCAGACCGTGACGATCAAGAATTCTACGTCGAGCGTCTTCGATTTTCGAGTGTATAACGAAGTGTTCTTTGACGAAGGTGATTACGACAGTTCGGCCAGTTACTATTTCGAGGCACCCGAGACAGGTGATTATTTGTTTACCGTTCGCAAAAAGGTCGCAGGGCCGCGAATGGCAAGATTTTCGATGACGATCAAAATTAAGTGAGGATTGAATGAAAAAACTATCGTTTCTATTGGTGTTTGCGTTTTTAGCATTTTCGGCGATGTCGGTATCGGCGCAGAATGGCGGCAAGGCTGAGCCGAACCGCATTCAGTTCGCAAAAGGCAAATCGAGCAAAGTTGTCACAGGTAGCTTAAAGGGCGACGAGCAGATGGAGTTTGTATTTGGCGCTCGTGCCGGACAGACTGTTTACATTACAAATCCAGATTCGGACACATTTTCATATAGCATCGTGCGTATGGATGACGAAAACGTCAGCTACGAAAGCACTGATCTCGCGGAACCGACGCTCGAATTCGAGGTGACCGAAACCGGCGACTATATGTTGTTCGTAAAACGAAATGCGACTTCAAAAGTCGCCAAGAAATTTGGCATAACGTTGGCGATCAAGTAACTAGAGGAGATCTGAAAATGAAAAGACTTGCAGTATTTATGGCGGTCGTAGCGATCGCCGGAGCCGCATTTGTCGGCTTTTGGCAGACAGGTGCAGAGGCAGGCATAGCCGCCTTCCATCAGCGCTTCGAAGGCGCCGCAAAGATGGGCGATTCGGGAGCGTATAGTTTTGACAAGAACCACAGCGCGATCGGTTTTCGGGTAAAACACATGGGCCTTGTTGATGTTCCCGGATACTTCCGTGACTTTACGGGAACGGTGAATTTCGACGCAAAAGATGTTACGAAATCGACGGTAGAATTCACGGCAAAAGCAACGAGCGTTGATACAGGTGTTGCAGGGCGTGACAATCATCTTCGCTCAAAGGATTTCTTTGAGGTCGAGAAATTTCCGGAGATCACCTTCAAAAGCACAAGCGTAGCAAAGAAAGGTAAAGGCTACGTTTTGACCGGCGATTTCACGATGAAAGGCGTAACGAAATCGATCACCTTCCCATTCGAGATCTCGGGCTGGTTGCCTCCGGGCGAGCGCGACGGCGGCAAAATGGGGATCACTGCAGAGACGACTATCAACCGTCGCGATTATGGCGTAAATTACGGCACGAATCTGCCTAGCGGAATTCCGTCGCTGTCGGACGATGTCAAGATCGTTCTACTGATCGAGGCTGTGAAGAAGAAAGACGCTCCGAAAGCGGAGTAAAGTGAAATAGTGAATAAGTAAGAAAAGCCCGCGTCGTTTCGCTACGGCGCGGGCTTTCAATTTCTAACTTTTAAGCTCTTTCACTTTTGACTCTTTCGCTTCCTCCCAATGTCCGAGAACGCGATGTCATAGATGGCGTAGTCTTTCCAAGTGTTGTAATCGAAATGCCACCATTCGCTGTCGTTAACGGTGAAGCCCTCGGCTTCCATTAGCGTGCGCAAGAGGTCGCGGTTGGCTCGCTCTTCGTCGGTGCCGCCGGTGTAATCGGGCGACGCGCGTTCGGTGAATTCGTCATAGCCAGAAGGCATCGGCACAGGCTTGCCGGTCCTGCGGTCGTAGATGGTGATATCGACCGCGCAGCCGCGGTTGTGTTTTGAGCCTTTGGCAGGATCGGCAACGAATTTACGTTGGTCTTCGCGAACGACATCCCAAAACAACTTAGTGATCGTCCACGGTCGATAGGCGTCGAAAACCATTATCCCGAGCTTCTTTTCTTTCAGCTGCTTGTGAACACGTACCAACGCCTCGGCGGCGGGCCGTTGCAAAAATGCACGGGCCTCAGGATAAACCGGCCTGCCGACGAAATTGTCGCTTGTCGCGTAGCGAATATCGAGCTTTATCGATCTACTAAGTTTTTTGAGTTCTATCAGATCTGCCTCTAGTTTATTAGGTTCGACAGGCGGTCCGCTCTGTGCAAACGCCGAGCCTACTGCCGATAAAAGAATAACGGCTACGAGGATAAAATGCCTAATATTTTGCATTCTTAGCTACGGTTTCTGAACGTCCTTTGTCTCAGGAACCACGACGTCATCATCGAGAATTACGACGTCGGTACCGAATTTCTGATAGTTTCGGAAACGTATCACGTTGCGCTGCTCGAACATCTTGCCACCGCCCGCGACGGTTCCTCGGAAATCTGAAAGTATCGGCAGCAGATACTTCTCGCCCGAGATCTCGACCATGTCGTAATCGATCAATTTAGTTACGGCTTTGACCGGAAAATTCGGCTCAATATTGGTCAATTTATATTCGATCTTGAGCACACGATGAGCGTCACGGTCGATCCATATCTGACCTTTCTCACCCGCAGGCGAAAAACCGTTCGGGCGCGCTTTTTCATCCTTTAGCCCAACGCCGCCTTTTTTGTTGTTTTGGATGTCGATCTCGTAATTGTAAACGACAGCACGGCGGCCGCGAACGACATCGGTCGCAAAAGCCTCAAACTTCGTTTTGCTCTCTCCATCAAATATCTTTCTAAGGTCCTCGACAAACTCGCCGCCGGATGTTGCTCCGTCAAGGCCGCTGTAACTGTTTTGAGTCGTAGCGTCTTGCACAGGCGAGCCGTCTTTGACGAGCACACGATACTGCTCGCCCTTTTCATTACTGTAGCTTACGGCGATGACGAGGTTGCTGTACGTTCGCCAGTTCCCTGTTCCGGCAAACGCTTGGGATCGCGAAATGAGCTGTTTGACGACAAAATCGGGCATCTCGTCGAGAGCATTCCACGTATTCGACCGTGTCTTGTCGATCAAGTCCAAAAGCTCAGCTGATGGAGGCAATTTTGAGCCTTCGGGATCCTTACGTCGGCGATCGGCATCTTCGAGAGCTCGTTTCACCTCTTCGTTGTTTGCTGTCTTCGTGCGGGTCAAACCTCGCATTCCGTCATCGAGAGCGAAATCGATCCCCCGTCTACGCACGGTCTCAGCCAGCTCCGCTCGCTTTGCAGATACCTTTTCAGCCGCATACAAAAGCTGTACATACTCCGCCCGCGTGAGCGGCTTCTCTTGAGCCGATACGAAGGTTGGTAGCAAGAGTGCAAGAAATAAGAAAGCCCGAAACTTCATCGTAAATTTGATGTCCAAAACCTATGTGCGGTTGGATTATGATACCGCCGCGAGCCGTTGTCGCAGGCTTGGTTCCATTTGTATCGCACGCAGAAAATAGCGGTCGGCCTGTTCACTAAATCCCAATGAGCGAAGCCGTAAGCCGACCATCCAAAGATATCTTCCATCCGGCGGCGTCACTTTGTCTGCCTGCTTTTGAAACATCGACGCTCCTGCCGTATCGCCGGCGGAGGTCGAGGCAACGGCCAGAAACGTAGCCGCTAACGGAAGATTCGGATTGGTATCCGACGCTCGCTTCCAGACGTTCATTGCCTCCTCGCGACGGCCGAGCAGCCAGAGCGACACGCCTTTTTCTTGTTCAGCGACCATCAACTCCGGACTCTGAGCAAGTGCTTTATCAAAGCTCTCGATCGCATCGGAATAGCGTCCGATCGTATTCAGAACAGCACCCCGATAATAATAGTTCAGTGCTCGAGTCGGTCCGCTCGTGCGGCTCGCCGAATCCGCAAGGCGATCGATCGCCGCATTTGGATCGCCGTCAAAGAACTCAAGCCATGCGAGCTTTGATATAGCCTCTTTGTTCGTGAAAAGTGCCGTCGAGCGCGACCTGTAAAAGTATTCACGGCCTTTTCGTACGTTCTCCTTTTCTGCGTCGGTAAGCCAAGTGCCGGGATCGGATTGTGCAATAGCCAGTTCATCCGGCACCCTGATATTCTCGTAGGCAGTCGCGCCGCCGATCTCATTGTATCGGATCCAACCGCTGTGAATATTGATGCCGATCCAAATCGATGCAAGTGCGATAAAGATCCAGCCTTTAGTGGTAATGCCCGAGCTGTTTCGCAAATTCCATGAATAGAACGAAATGCTCCTGTTGCGAGCAATTTGGTAAAGCCTAACTGCCAAAAATGTCGTCACACAGGCGATGCCCAACGCCATCAACATTGGTACAAGCTGGTAAACGTCCCAGATGAAGAAATAGCTCAAGCCAAAGACGATCGCCGCGCCTATCTCTTCGGGCCAACTGAGATTGTACTTTTTCGACGATGTAGTTTCGACGAACATCGAAGGTTTGCCAAAACCAAAATATAGGGCGTCGTTCGGACAAGCGCTGACGCAATCCATGCATTTCATACAGCCCGGATCAACGACCATTTTGTACTTTTCGACTTCGCTGTGGACGATAACGTTAGACGTACAGACGGCGGTACAATGGCCGCAACTGTTGCAGGCATCCGTCACGCGGATCCGTCCCGGCGCAGCCTTTTCAGCAATGCCAAAAATGCCGCCGTATGGGCATGCGTACGTGCAAAACCCTTTGTTCCCAAGGAAATAGACGGTTAGGAATCCACAAACGAAAAGGAACGGGATCGCGACGAGCACTGGCGGAAATGTGTCCCAGAACCCGGTCGTGATCAGGTGATTTGTGAACTGCGGGATCAGAGGTTCATTCTTAGGCTTCGTGAAAAACTTAACGACGGTCGGCCACGCGAACATGTAGAATGCGACGATGACCGGCACGAATATCAATAAGCGAGAGCGAAATTCACGTGGCTTGAGACCTATCCTGTTTAATAGCCAAGAGCAAAGATCCTGCAGTGCAACAATATGACAACCCCAACCGCAGACCCAACGACCGAGGATCAGCGTTGAAAGTATCGCAAGAGCAAAAAAGATCGCACCTGCGTTCACAGTGCCTCGCTGGATCGTGTACATTGCCTCCGAAGGTTCGATCGGTGAAACGGTGACACCCATCACGAGCCACTGGATCAGATGTATGATCATCAGCACATTGATCGTTATGAGCACCGCTGCACGCCATTTCCCGCGAGACGAACGAGGACGAACATCCACCTTACTTAAAACGGGCAAACTCGCCCGTTGTTTCGTGTTCGAACTAGTTTTTTCACATGTAGAACTCATTGGTGTGCATCTACATATTGAACTATCACGAAGTTAGTAGCAATCATCACGGGATGTGGCAGAACATTCTCGATCAAGGGAATTAAGCTGCAATTAGTATTTTGCTTAACTATAGGGTGCGCATAAGCCCCCATTTTATCGGCACTTAGCGCCCATCGCCCGAATTGACAAAACAGTCAGAATTGATATAGTTTTTAGTGTTATTTTTGTAACCACACGACAATCAATTGACGGATATTACGGGTTATTCCGGAAGTAGAACTAGAGGAGAAAGTAAATGAAGAAGATTTTGCCTGGCAAGGGTTTCAGGGTCGGATTGTCCGTCTTGGGGCTGTGTGCCTTATTTGCATTCGCATGGGCACTCGTTGGCCATGAAGCAGTCGCCAGTTCTGAGGGCGAGACCGGAACATTAGAGAAGATGATCGTCGCTCAAGGCAGAGCATCGATCGACGTTGACATGACGAAGCTCTATGCAACGAAGAGTCGCCAGATGCGGAACACGGTCACTTTTGATGTCGAACCTGATTCGTATTTCAAAGTTCTCGTATTCAATGGCGAGCTCCGCGGTACACTTCCAAGCTCGATGAATATCAAGTCGGCCGATATTGCCTCGCTTCCCGGCTCGTTTGCTAGTTCACGCGACCAGATCGTGCTCGAAAGCCTTCCGTTCGGAGGCGACTATGAGCTCGCGATCAGAGATCAGCGCTCTGGTTTTACCTACTTTAATATTCAAGGCCAGGAGCCGAATTATGACCCATCCACAAAGGTGTTTTCGGTTCGCAATGGCCGCCTGATACTTTCCCCGGAATATGCTGCGGAACTCGGACGACCGACTGCAGCAGGTACTCATGTCGGCGACATTAATTTTGACGTTGACTTGAGGCCTATCGAAGTAACTAGAATTGTAAACGGCGAGGTCGAGTCCGGCTCGATGCCAACAGGAAGCAACGCTGGTACCGTTCCCGGTCCTGATGTTATCGTTGGTGACCTTTCAGGCCTCGCTCAGTTCGGCTCTGCCTCCGGAACGCAGGTCGGACTTGCAGTCGGCACTGACTCATGTAACGCCGGAACTGTCGACCTTAACTGGTTCGCAAATCCTTCGAATGACCACCCTGTTATCCCGCAGAATTTGTATCGTATGACTGCCGGCGGCGGAAAGTTTGAACAGGTCGGACAGGGCCAAATGAAGCACGCTTTCACCGCACTTACAAACAATCTTTGCGGATTCGGTTGTAACGGTGTTGGTGGTTCGCGACTTGGTTCTGGCTGCTCAGATCCGTATGGCGCGAGCCTTAATGCAGGCCCGAATCTCGGATCAAAGGCGTGGGTCAATCCTTATACTGGATTCTATCCTCGTAACGATTCAGCGACGCCAAACAACAGCCACACCGGTCACACGCATCTTGGTCCGACACACCGTATCCTGACCGAGATCAATGATCTCAGCACAACGCTTAACCCAGGAGCGACCTACTTTGCCGAAGGCCAATATGTCACACCGCATGAATATGCTTGGTGTCAGACAAACCCGACGCAATGCAACATGAACAATAATGTCTCGTATCGCCAATATAATGTTAACGGTACGGCATCGCCCTTTTCATTTTCGGCTGCAGGCTCAACCCAGCGAGAGAAGCCTGCCATCATGGCATGGACCGGAGCAACTATAGTGCAGTTTAAACCGGATGCCGGTAACGATGGCATTGGGTTCCTCGGCTATAAAGTGACTAATCCCTCACCGGGTGTTTGGCACTATGAGTATGCGATCTACAATCAGAATATAGATCGTGCCATCCAGTCGTTTGGGATTCCAATTGGCAATGGCGTGACGCTTTCGAACGTCGCTTTTTATGCTCCGCCGCAGCATCCTGGTTCAACGGCTGACGGTACCGCAGGAAACGCCGGATTCAGCAGTGCCGCTTGGACGCAGACCGAGACAGGAGGTTATACAACTTGGGGATCTGAATCCCTGTTGGTAAATCCGAATGCGAATGCTATCCGATGGGGATCGATGTACAACATCAGGTTTGATTCGAACCGTCCGCCAATGACTACATTTGCACGTCTAGGTTTCTTGAAGACCGGTTCGCCGATCTCGGTTCGAGTTCAGGTTCCGCAAAGCGGTGACGTAACCTGTTCGAGAATTCCGCAAGGCAATCGTTGCTAGTTCTCAGAACTTATCAGAAAAAAAGAGGGGAGCTTCATTTCGAAGCTCCCCTCTTTGCTATTGTATTATTCCCAAAGCGACCAATTGTTAATTGACCCACTCTTCCTCGTAGTTTAATTGCCAGTGCCTAGTCACCCAGGCCTGCGCAGCTGTCATTGCGACGTTCTTCCATTTCTTCAAATTTTCAAGAACTGAAAGAGCTGCCATCGGCTTACTCGGATCACGCTCGACTCTTATCACTTGTGTTGAGACCTCAATAATTGGCCTCTTTTCACCCATGATCTTGAGCCTTACTTCTGATCCAACCGGCGGCAAAGTCTCGAGATTGACCAATGTGCTGTTCTCACCAACATTTTCGGTCATTCCTTCGACAGAGATCGTCTCGCCGCTAGCCGCATCGACCCAGCTGGCCTGAACCGGCATACTGGCGATGATCCTATGGTGCAATGGCGTTTTGTATGATGATGTAGCGTATTCTACGTCTGCCATTAATTCCCCCTATCTCCCTGCTTGATCTTGCATTCCCAACGCTCCGAACCATTCAGAGCACCTTAATGCGAGTACAATCTATGTTAATATTACAAAAAAGTCAAGTTTTATTCTGACTCCCAAAAAAGCAGACATTGTCGGCAACTCTTAGCCTGACTCGTCGCAATTTCACTCACTTTGTAACACAGTTTATTACAAATAGCAAGGACTTCGTGAAAAAATGCACTAGTAATTCATCAGGCCCAACACTTACCAGATTTAACACGCATTTTCCCATCCCGTAACATTTTGTTTCTTCGTTGCTGATAGTCTCAATCACTTCGGAAGCGGAACTCAAATTGCCTGTAACAAATGTAACGAACATCTATGTGGTCGTTAGGCATCGAGCCCATCCGCGAAGTGGCTGGATCGTTGTGTGTAAGTGCAATTATTTCAATTACTTAGAACGGGATTTTCCGCCTTGCGAAAAGAGCGACTCTATAGCAGTTGGCTTTTTGGATATGCGGAAATCCGAAAATGTGAAGTTATCTTCCAAAATATGATTTTGCCGTCGAATATTAGGTATTTATTCAACGGCGTTCCCTTAAGGAAATTCACGAGGTCAAAAAGACAATGACGAATAAAATTTACTTTAGAATTATGCTGGCGGCTCTCTTTGCCGTCATCTCATCGGTCTCGATCACCGCTCAGGTGACCACCGGTGAAATTGTTGGCCGTGTCGTTGACGGCCAGAACCAGCCTGTTGCAGGTGCTGCTGTCGAAGCAACGCACGAGCCAACTGGTACCGTTTACAATACTGTTACAAATGACGCCGGTCGCTATGCGATCCCTGCGATGAGGGTTGGCGGCCCGTACACAGTCAAGGTCAGCTTGGTTGGCTTTAAGGATCAGACCAGGAACAACATCCAACTGAGCCTTGGAACCGCGGCGACGCTCAATTTCAACATGAGTGCGGCGATCGACGTCGAGGTGACTGTGACGAACGATGAGATCTTCAGTGAGGTCCGAACCGGCGCAGCGACAAGCATCAATAACGAAACAGTTCAATCGCTGCCGACCATTAACCGTACGATCAACGATTTCACGCGTCTTTCGCCGCAAGCAGGCGGCGGCGGCACATTCGCTGGACAAGACAATCGTCTAAATAACATTACGATCGATGGTTCGTATTTCAACAATTCATTCGGTTTGGCGGGCCAACCCGGAGAGCGAACCGGCGTTTCGCCTATTTCGCTTGACGCGATCGAGGAATTTCAGGTAAACGTTGCCCCGTACGACGTTCGCCAAGGTAACTTTGTCGGTGCCGGCGTCAATACTGTGACCCGAAGCGGTACGAATCAGTACAACGGTTCGTTCTATTACCTCTTCCGACGACCAAACCTGGTCGGTAAAGAAGCAGGAGACAATGCATTCAACCCTGGCAATTTCAAGTTTAGGAATTGGGGTTTCCGCGTAGGCGGTCCAATGCCGTTCTTTAATTTCGGAGAGTCCGGTAGCGGCTCTGACTACAAGCCTTATTTCATCTCAGGTAAGAACAAGCTGTTTTTCTTCCTTAGCTACGAGAACGAGGAATTGACTGAGCCTGGAACTACTTTTGTGGCTCGTAACAGTACTGCCGAAGCAGTTACCGGAAACGTTACTCGCGTATTGAAGAGCGACCTGGATAACCTTAGCAATTACCTTAGGACGAACTTTAACTACGAGACCGGTCCATATCAGGGTTATGATCATGCGACACCTGCTAAGAAATGGCTCTTCCGAACCGATTACAATATTAACGACAAGAATCGTTTGACTCTGCGTTATATTCACCTCGATTCAGAAACCGACGTGCTTCTTTCAAATTCCGCATCGCTTGGTTTTGGCAACCGCCGCTCGAGTTCGAACGGCCTGAACTTTCAGAATTCGAACTATAAGATCCTCGAGAATATTCGCTCGTTTGTTGGCGAATGGACCTCGTCGTTCTCAAGCACTGTCGCCAATAGTTTGATCGTCGGCTATACGAAACAGGATGAAAGTCGTGACTCACGCGGTTCATTCTTCCCGATGGTCGATATCCTCGACGCAGGTTCGGTATACACGACTTTCGGTTTCGAACCTTTTACTCCGAACAATGAACTGCGATACAAATCGTTCCAGATCCAGGACAATTTGACCTACTACCGCGGATCGCATACGTTATCGGCGGGCGTCAGCTTTGAGAACTATCAGTCTGAGAACGTGTTCTTCCCGGGATCGCAGAGCGTATACATTTACAATTCGCTCAACGATTTCTATGCCGATGCCAACGGCTATCTTGCAAATCCAAACCGCACTACGTCGCCGATCACACTTCGTCGATTCCAAGTACGATGGTCGAACATACCTAATCTTGAAAAGCCTATCCAGCCGCTCAAGGTAAACTATGTTGGATTTTATGGTCAGGACAACTGGAAGGTTTGGGATAACTTCTCACTTTCTTACGGCCTACGCATTGATGTTCCATTTTTCGGTGCAACCGGCTTTGCCAATTCCCAAGTTGACGGCTTGAATTTCCGTGATGAGAACGGTGCTACCGTTAAGTACAGCACGGCTACTTTGCCTGGTGCGAACATTCTTTATTCGCCACGTGTCGGAATGAACTGGAGCCCGCTCAAGAGCGGTCGTGTTCAGGTTCGCGGCGGTACTGGTATTTTCACTGCCCGTCCTGCCTATGTATGGATCTCGAACCAGATCGGCAACAACGGAGTCCTAACCGGCTTCGAAGAGATCAACAACGGCACGAACCGTCCTTTCCATCCGAACCCGAACCGCTATAAGCCAACCAATGTAACGGGTGCTCCGGCATCTTCATACGAGTTGGCACTGACGGACCCTTCGTTCCGATTCCCTCAGATCTGGCGTTCGAGTCTTGCAATGGACGTTAAGATCCCCTGGGGCTTGGTCGCGGGTGCTGAGTTCATGAACTCAATGGACGTGAACGGTATCTATTACATCAATGCAAACCTGACGCCGGCGAACACATCGTTCACAGGCGTCGATAATCGCCCGCGTTGGACGACGAGCAACCGTATCAATTCGGCGATCACGAGTGCAGTTGTTCTTAAGAATCAAAGTGTTGGCAAGAGCTGGAACTTGGCATTCACCCTCGAGCGTCCGTTCAAGAACGGATTGTATGTTAAGGGTGCCTATGCTTACGGTGATTCAAGGAATACCGTTGACCCCGGTTCGATCGCCTTTGGTTCATGGAATGGCAATCAGCATTTTAACAACCCGAATAACCCCGGAGTCGGAGTTAGTGCCTCCGCTGTCAGACACCGCACTTTCGGTACTGTTTCCTATCGCAAAGAGTACTTCAAGTTTGGTGCGACCAGCGTCTCGATGTTCATCGAAAACCGCTCGGGCGGAAATGGTAGCTATGTTTTCAGCGGCGACCTTAACGGCGACGGTGGAACTGCCAACGATCTGATCTACATTCCGAAAGACCAGTCGGAGATGAATTTTGGTAACATCACCACTTCAACGGGTACGATCACGGTAACGGCGGCTCAGCAGGCTACTGCTTGGGAAGCATTCATTAACCAGGATCCTTACCTGTCGAAGAATCGCGGCAAGTATGCGGTTCGGGGTGCGGCTTTCCGCCCACACTTCACCCGTGCCGATCTTAGCGTCGCTCAGGATCTGTTCTTTAAGGTGGCGGGAACCACGCAGAAGTTTCAGGTTCGCTTCGACATCTTGAACTTCGGCAACATGCTCAATAAGAATTGGGGTGTCGGTGAAGCATTCACTTCGCTGTCGCCACTTATCACAACGAGCACAAGTGGCACAGCTACCTGTCGAGTCGGTTCCGCCGTCGCGAGCGCTCCATCGTATTGCTTGCGAACAACGAGCGGCACCAACCTCATCAACTCGTCTTACATTAAGACAGCTGGTGTTACTGACGTTTACCGAATTCAGATCGGACTTCGTTATATCTTTAACAAATAGTCCGAACTTTTGGTGTAAATCACTTTGGCCCGCATCCTCGGATGCGGGCCTTTTTCTTTTTGTTCTGGTCGCTTTTTTTGGATTGTAGTTTCTACTAAACTTCCAAGAGTGAAGATCCTACATATTTCATCTGCTCGAGATTTCGGTGGAGGCGAAAGGCACCTTGTAGATCTATGCCGAGAATTGAGCAAGCGAGGACATGAGATATTCGTAGCGTTGAGGCCAACTTGTACGTGGAAGGATCGGCTCGACTTTGTGCCGGAACAGAATTTTCTCACGGTTTCGATACGTAATTCGTTTGGTATGTTCAGTGCGAAGCGGATCGCTTCGTTTGTACAAAAGCGAGGTATTGAGATCGTGCATGCACATCTTGCACGCGATTATCTGGCAGCGAGCGTCGCAAATCGTCTGGCGTCGAGATCAATACTCGTCTTAACAAGGCATGTTGTCTTTTCGATGAAGCCTTTCCACAAGCTCGCCTTGAGAAACGTTGATGCGGCGATCGCAGTATCGTCAGTCGTTGAAACCGAATTGAAGAAGATCTTTCCGCCGAGCAAGATACACCTTATACATAACGGACTGAAATTTGGCGGCAACGAAGAAAGGAGCATCTCAGGCAATAGGTTTCGTGAGTTCCATTCAATTCCACTTGATGCGCCGCTGATCGGGACCGTAGGCGAGCTGAAACCCTTGAAGGGACAAAGAGACTTTGTGATCGCTGCCGATCAGATCGTCAAAGAGTTTCCAGATGCTCGCTTTGTAGTTGCCGGACTGGACAATACTATCGACAAGCGATTTCGTCGAGAGTTGAAGCGACTTGTTGCCGTTTTTGGACTTGAACATCAGTTCCTTTGGCTCGATTGGGTCGATGATCTGACGCCTCTGCTATCGGCGTTAAATGTTTATGTCGCACCTTCTCATAGTGAGAGTTTCGGACTCGCGACGCTTGAAGCCATGTCGAACGCTGTACCGGTTGTATCGACGGCCACCGACGGCGCGAAAGAAATGGTCGACGATAGATCACTTCTTGTCCAGATCGAGGACCCGATCGCAATTGCAGAAATGGTCGTCCGCCTGCTACGCTCGCCCGAAAACGCAAGCGACACTGCTGAGAAACTCAAGAATTCTGCACTTTCTCGATACTCGCTTGATAAGATGGTTGAAAGAACCGAAACCCTTTACCGAGATCTCATTGCTTCACATGGGTAAAGGTGTCTGGTTCACGTTGCCCGGTTTGGGTGTAAGCGATCGTGACCGGCCCCTGCGGAATGCCTGATGCGGTCTCGCACAGTCCAACACTGTTAAGCGTCAAGAGAGGGACGCCCTTTACCAAAAGATTTACCGTCGGGTTGAGCCAGACGACTCGATGACACGGGCTCGGTGCATATGTGAAATGCGGACAGCCCACGACCATAAAAATATCAGTAAAGAACAAAGGGAACCGACCGTCGACTCGATAGCTTGAATAGGTAGTTGGTGTGTGCATCACGACTCCTCCGTGCGGACACAACATAACTGATCTCGAATTAAGAAGTAGTGCTCCCATACCGTTTGCTCCCAATGTGTCTCGAACAACATCACTGACAACTAAGTGACGTTATGTCACGTCGAATTTTGCGCTAAATCGACTCGCAATAATGCATATGAGAGTTTATCTTAATCTAATGAAACAGTCAGCTCTGCTTCTGAGCGTTGTGATAGCACTAACGATGTCAGCATTTGCACAAACTCCAAAGGAACTTGCGGATCTGTGGGAAAAGTATCATATCGCGACAAAGTTTCCATCGGACGCTCGGCACGCAGACCTCAAGATCTATCTCGAAAAATTGCGGCAGATGAGCATACCGATAAATGAGGTTGGCAAAAGCCATGAGGGCCGCGAGATCTACCAAATGCAGTTCGGACGCGGCCCGCTAAAGATCTTTATGTGGTCGCAGATGCATGGCGACGAACCGACCGCAACATCTACGCTGGTAGATATGTTCGCGTTCTTTCAGCAGAATCGTGATCTGGCTTGGGTCAAAGAAATAGAGGACAAACTGACGATCCGAGCCGTCCCTATGCTCAATCCGGACGGTGCCGAAGTCTACAAACGTCACAACGCACAGAATCTTGACATCAATCGCGACGCTCTGAACCTAAAGTCGCCCGAAGCTCAACTATTGAAACGCCTTCGCGACGAGTGGCAACCGGCGATCGGATTTAATCTGCATAATCAACGCGAGTTGACTACCGTTGGAAACGCTCCGAGACAGGCGGCAATCTCTCTGCTGGTTGTTTACGGCGACGCGGCAAAAACGCCGTCAGACGGTCATTCGCGCAATGAACGCATCGCTTCGGTTATGGTCAGAGCGTTGAACGAGTTCATTCCCGGACATATTGGCCGCTACGGTGACGAGTGGACGCCGACGGCGTTTGGAGATAATTTCTCAGCTTGGGGAACGCCCGTGATCCTGGTCGAAACCGGCGCATTGTACGGAAAAGACGAGAAGTTTTTAGTTAAAATGAATTTTGTGGCATTTATCACCGCGATTCGTTCGATCGTCACAGGTAGCGAACGCACACAAGATCCGAATCTTTACATCAACTTGCCTGAAAATGGCTCAGGCGGCCTAGTCAGTTTCGTATTTCGTGGTGCAGGTATCGTTTATAATGATGGCTCCGTGAAGGTTGGGGACATTTCGGCCGTCACTCAACGTCGACGGGCCAGTTTTCTACAGTCAAATGTTATCAGCGGCTTAGGAAGTATCGGTAAGGTTCGAGGACTCGAAGAGTATGACGGCTCGCAATTCAATGTTGTTCAGAGGCTCGGACAAATGGCGACCGGAAAGGGTGCCGAGTTCTATTTTTTCAAACGCGATCGGGCGATCGATTGGACAACACTCGATGTAGCTCAGACAAAACCTGACGCTGTTTTCTCGTTTGGAAAGTGGACCGTCGGTGATGGAAAAGTGCCGCGAAGATAGATAATGCTTACGCTACTCAGGATCCAGAACGTTGCGTTGATCGACAAGCTTGAGGTCGAGCTGTCGGCCGGGCTCTGTCTGCTCACGGGCGAAACAGGCTCGGGAAAATCGATCATTGTCGATAGTCTTGGAGCTCTCGCCGGTAGCCGCGTAACCAATGATCTAATCAAGCAAGGAAGCGAAACGGCTACGATCGAAGGCGAATTCAGGCCGGCCAAAACATCGGCGGTTTGGATCGAACTTGATAAGGCAGGTATTGAAGCTGACTCCGGCTCTCCGCTCGTTATTCGCCGCGACATTTCACTCGCGGGAAAGAATCGCGTGTTCATCAATGGCCAGCTTTCGACCGCAGGTGTCCTGAAGCGAGTGGGCGATCATCTCGTCGATATCCACGGACAGGGCGAACAAGCGGCACTTTATGACGTCGAACAACATTGCCTATTGCTGGACGAATTCGCTGAGCATGCCAGCTTGCTCAAAAAGGTGCAAGCGGCATACGACGCTTGGAACAAGGTGAATACTCAACTTTCGACACTTCATCGTGACGAGAATGAGAAGCTGCAACTGATTGACATCTTAACCTTCCAGATCAACGAGATCGAAAGAGTGTCGCCTGTCGTCGGCGAAGATGACGAACTAGACGCAGAAAAGCGCCGCTTGGCTAACAGCGAGAAGATCACGTCGCTTAGCACCGAACTCTATAACACTCTCTATGACGACGAGAATTCAACGCTATCGACACTAGAGCGTTCGGCACGGCTCACGGCAGAGCTTGGTGAATTCGACGCTTCGTTCCGAGAATTTGACGAAGGCATCAGGGATGCGATCGCGGTGGTCAATGAGCTTGCACGAACTGCTCGTGATGGCCGTTCGAAGATCGATTTTTCTCCCGAACGGCAAGCCGAGATCGAAGACAGGCTCGCGACATTGTCACAACTTAAACGCAAATACGGCGGCACTATCGAGGCCATTCTCGAACACCTTGAGACTTCTCAGGATAAACTTGCACAGTTGCAGAACGACGAATTTCACGAAGAAGAACTGCGAAAGCAGCTGACGGCGGCTGAGACAGAATATGATGCTATTGCTGAAAGGCTCAGTTCGTCACGAACCGCAGCTGCAAAGAAGTTGAACAAGTCTGTTGAGACGGCTCTCGCAGACGTTGCTTTGGAGCGAGCGGTATTTGAGACTCGTGTGAGCGCGGTTTCAGAAAAGTCTTCACCAACCGGCCGCGACGACGTCGAATTCTATTTTTCTGCTAATCCAGGCGAGCCGCCGCGGCCGCTCGCTCGTGTTGCCTCGGGCGGCGAAGCCTCACGATTGATGCTAACAGTCAAAACCGTGATCGCCGGCAATGAGCCGAAGACCTCAGTGTTTGACGAGGTTGATACGGGCATTGGCGGTCGTGTGGCTGAGGCCGTCGGCAAGAAACTCAAGGCTTTGTCGCGATCACAGCAGGTTCTGTGCGTCACTCATCAACCGCAGATCGCCGCACTCGCGGACATACATATTGTTGTCGAGAAACAACACGGACGTGATTCGACCTCAGTTTCCGCACGTCAACTAACGGCGGACGAGCGAGTCGATGAGATCGCCCGTATGCTCGCAGGCGAATCAATTACAGATGCTGCACGCGAGAATGCGAAGACGATGATTGCGGCAAATACCGATCGTGTGAAAGGAGCAAAGAACTGAAACCTATGGCTTCTGAGATAATCGCAAAGGTGTTTCGCGGAGAAACCGTCGAGTCACTTCACCACGGCCATCTCGCCGTAGTTGAAAACGGATCGCTGGTTACATCGATCGGTGATCCGAATATGGTCACGTATTTTCGTTCTGCGGCAAAGGCCTTTCAGGCGATACCATTCGTAACCAGCGGCGCGGCGGATGCTTTCGGCTTTTCCGAGCGGGAATTCGCGTTGGCGGTAGCGTCGCACTCCGGCGAACCTGAGCACGTCGCCCTTGCAGCCGCGATGCTTGAGAAAGCCGGTCTTGGCGAAGCAGACCTTCGCTGTGGCACGCACCTACCATTCGATCAAAATTCCGCTCACGCTCTCATCGCGAATGGTCGCGAGCCGTCGCAGTTACACAATAATTGTTCCGGAAAACACGCGGCAATGTTGGCGTTCGCCAAACATATCGGTGCAACGACGGCGGATTATGATTCGACGGAGCATCGTATTCAGAAGAGAATTCTGCGATGCGTGTCGGAGTTTTCGGGTGTTCCCGAGAACCAGATAGCTATCGGTATAGATGGTTGTTCAGCCCCGAACTTTGCATTGCCGGTAGTCGCAATGGCGCGCAGTTTTGGAAAACTTGTTTCACCAACAGGTTTGCATGAGCTAACACGGCTTGCGTGCGATCGCATTGTAAAAGCAATGATCGCTCACCCTGATCTCGTAGGCGGCCGCGATCGTTTGGACACCAGGATCATGATGGCTGCGAACGGCAAAGTTATTTCAAAGGTTGGTGCCGATGGCGTTTGGCTCTGCGGCGTATTGCCATGCGAACGATGGCCTAATGGTTTAGGCATCGCTCTTAAAGTTGAAGACGGAGATGATTTTAAGGCCCGACCTGTGGTTTCCATCGACATTTTGCGACAGCTTGGTATCTTTAGCTCCGAAGATCTTTCGGACCTTTCGCCCATGCCCGTGAAGAGCCGTCGAGGTGCCGTTGTGGGTATGATCAGAAGCACCGTAAACATAAATTTATGAGTAGATCGGTTAAAGAACTATTTGACCTGACCGGCAGAACCGCGATCGTAACGGGCGGTTCTCGAGGAATTGGCCGCGAAATGGCCGAAGCATTGGCTGAGGCCGGCGCGAATCTCGTGCTTTGCGCTCGCAAGGCCGAACAGCTCGACGAAAGCGTTAAGGCATTCACGACCAAAGGCTTTAATGTCATTGGAAAGGTCTGCGATGTTGCAAAACAAGAAGATGTTCAGTCGGTGATCGACTCCGCCGTCAAACAATTCGGTTCGGTCGACATATTGGTCAACAACGCAGGTACGTCGTGGGGAGCAATGCCGGAGGACATGCCCATCGAACGCTGGCAACAGGTTCTCGACATCAATCTCACGGGCTGTTTCTTGTTCGCTCAATCTGCCGGCCGCGAGATGTTGAAGCAAGGCAAGGGCTCGATCATCAATATTGCTTCGATCGCCGGAATGACCTCATCGGCAAACGGGCCGTTCTATGCCGGCTATGTCGCGAGCAAAGCGGGCTTGATCGGATTGACTCGTGAACTCGCAGCTAGCTGGGGACGCCGAGGAATTCGTGTAAATGCTATTGCGCCGGGCTTTTTTCACAGTAAACTCGCCGACGCCGTGATCGACATTTACGAGCGTTCGATACAGGAGAACAACGTGTTGCCTCGGGTCGGCGAAAAAGGCGAGCTAAAAGGGATCACGGTCTTTCTTGCTTCCGACGCTTCAAGCTACGTCACAGGCCAGACGATCGCCGTTGACGGCGGAATGACAGTTTAGGTTTTATGGAAGAACTATTATCACCCTCGCCTGAGCAGTCGGCCGTTGCTGTTTTGTTCATCGGTTTCCTATTCGGCCTATATCATGCGATCGAGGCCGATCATTTGGCCGCCGTGTCCGCGATCGTTAGTGAGCACAAGAACCCGATTCTTGCCTCGATCATCGGGGGATTTTGGGGTCTGGGTCACACGATCTCGCTTTTTATTGTCGGTGCTCTTGTCGTGTTCGTTAAGGTACAGATCTCGGAGCAGACCGAGGGCATTCTCGAGGGTATCGTTGGGTTAATGTTGGTGCTGCTCGGTCTAAATGCGATACGTAAGATATTTTCGGCAGACGAAATTCACTCGCACTCACACGAGCACGACGGGGTCGAGCATTCCCATATTCACGCGCACACGAAAGTGGAAAATGGATCGTCGCACCACAGATTTGCCCCGCGTTCGGTCGCGGTTGGGATGATCCATGGTCTCGCAGGAAGTGCCGGTTTGATGCTGCTCGTTTTGCCGACGATCAATTCGCCTTGGCTCGCACTGTTTTATATTCTGATCTTCGGCATCGGTTCGATCGCCGGAATGGTGATCATGAGTTTGCTAATGGGACTTCCGTTGTACGCAACTGCCGATCGGTTCGCGGTCCTCAACAAGGCGATCAGATTTGCCGCCGGAGGCTTTAGTCTTATTTGGGGAGCGATGCTGTTTCACGAGAAGATCATTGCGGCGTAAAGACGAACTCCCCAAATCGCTCAGGAACGTGAAAGTTCGGCACCTCAGTCAAAGTGGGTTGCCACGCCAGATAGCCGCGATTCGGCTCCTTTCCGACACAGCGGAAAAGGTTGCCCAGCCATACGTCGCCAGCATTCGGCGTTATACCAAAAGCTAAGAGCGGTATCTTGATCGCCATCAATACTCGACCTTCTTCGATACGAACCGCAGAGGTCATACCTGAGTCAAAGTCGAGGTCTGTTCGACGGCCATCAGGCGTGACCTCAAGAGCAAGGTCGATCCATTCGCCGTTCGGGGCTATCTCAAACTCAAAATACTTATTCGGCAACTGTGCGTCCGGCGCGATGAATACTTCACAAACATCGCGATCCCACAACCCGACGGACTTTGTTGTTAGATTCGGAACCTCGCTCACGACCAACGTTTCATTTGTGTTGGCTTCGAATCGAACGTACAGAGCCTCTTTCGACCAAAGAGCTCGCACCGAAAATCGGCGTCCGTTCGGAGCCACAATTCCCGACCAATATGTCGTGATCGCAATCTCGCTGGCAGTTTGCCATAGATCATTGTCGAGTTCTGCAATTGCGAACTCATCGCTGATGAATTGAATATTTAATCGGTTCAAGCTGCTCATTCCCTAACGCGTCTCGTACTGCAATCTAGGTATCTTGAATTCTACCAAATTGGCTCCCAGACGAGACAATTTCGAAGTTTTTGCCTCAGGTGGCTGAATAGTAGATAATAGAAAGTCGAGACTCGACCACAACCAATTTTTCGTCTAAGGCTGCAGTTTCGTTGACCTATGCACGAATTGCCTCTGCTGATTAATATTGCTGTCGCTCTTGCCGCCGCGTTGATCGGCGGCATGATCGCGAAGTTCCTTCGTTTGCCTACGATCGTCGGTTACATGCTCGCGGGTATCGTGATCGGCCCGTTCACTCCGGGCTATATTGGCGATATATCGACTATCAGTGAACTGGCAGAGCTCGGGGTTATCTTCCTAATGTTCGGCGTCGGGCTACATTTTTCCATCGAAGACCTGTGGAAAGTAAGAAGTATTGCTATTCCCGGAGCGATCGGCCAGATGCTGGTCACGACGCTGCTCGGATACGGTTTGGCGAAGCTATTGGGCTGGTCACACTCGTCAGCGATTGTGCTTGGACTTGCGATCTCTATTGCCAGCACCGTAGTACTTCTCCGAGGACTGATGGACAACGGCCTGCTTAACACGCAGCACGGTCAAGCGGCAGTTGGTTGGTTGATCCTTGAAGACATCGCAACCGTCCTCATCCTATTGTTGATGCCAACACTGGTTTCCGGCAGTGGCGGAATCGACTGGAGCTCACTTGGTTTCACTTTACTTAAAGCCGCTGCATTCTTCGCACTGCTCATTTTCATCGGACGCAAGCTAATTCCCTACATGCTAATGGGCACCGCGAAATCGGGTTCACGGGAATTATTCATTCTAGCGGTACTTGCGGTTTCGGTTGGTATTGCTCTCGCCTCAACTAAGATATTTGACGTCTCGATCGCTCTCGGCGCGTTTGCGGCCGGCGTCGTCGTCAACGAATCGAAACTCAGCCATCAGGTCAGCGCTGATATCGTTCCGTTTCGCGATGCGTTCTCGGTTATTTTCTTCGTATCGATCGGCATGATGGTCGATGTAAATTACATTGGTCGCAATATTCCGGCTCTCATTGCTTTGGTAGCGTTGATCACGGTAGGCAAGTATCTGATCACGCTAACGATGGGCCTGTTTATCAAACAGCCTGCCAAAACTTTCCTGGTTGTCGCCGCAGGCCTAAGCCAGATCGGAGAATTCTCGTTTATTTTGGGACAGGCGGGCGTTTCGCTTGGGCTTCTCAGCCAAGACCAATATTCGATCATCCTCGCCGGCGCTTTGCTCTCGATAACGGTCAATCCACTGATGTATAAGGTGACGGATCCGGCGGAGAACTTAATTCGAAAGTTCCCTTTTCTATGGCGACAACTCGACAAGTTTGGTGAGCAACCTCCGATCCCTGAGTCGATGTCGGATCACGTCGTGGTTATCGGTTACGGACGTGTCGGGCACCACATCGTTAATGTGCTCTCGAATCTGAAGGTACCGCTCGTTGTGCTCGATTCTAACGTTGATCGCATCGAGGAACTTACCGAGCTCGGAATTCCATGTCTCTATGGCGACGCCGGCAATTCTGAGGTGATCTCGCACGCCGGACTCGAACGAGCTCGCCTTCTCGTCGTAACAACCCCCGACGATGCGGCGACTCATATTATCGTGACAGCGGCCCGTGCGGTCTCTACTGATCTGCACATTATCGCTCGCGGCGGCACCGACAACAGCGTCGATCACCTTTATTCGTCTGGTGCAAACCATGTTATTCAGCCGGAGCTCGAAGGCGGATTACAGGTCGTGAGACGTACGTTACTCGATCTCGGATTTTCCTTAAGAAAGGTTCAGCAATACACTGACGCTGTCCGTACCGACCGTTACAACACTGCGATCGATACTAAAGAGGAACGGCAGTTTCTCAATGAACTATTGATCGCCAGCGACAATATAAGTCTCAATTGGCTTTGTTTGCAGGAAGGAAGCAAGCTTTCAGGAAAGACACTTGTTGATTCTAAGATCAGGGAAAAGTCGGGTGCGTCGATCGTCGCCATTTCTCGTCCATCAGGCTTGATCTCGAACCCAAGCCCACAGACCACGCTAAAACAGGGAGACGTGATCGGCCTGATCGGTGACGAAGGACAATTGAAAAAGGCCGCCGAAATTCTCGGTGCTGAAAGCCCGTGATCAGGCTGCTAGTTGTTGAGCACGGTCTTGAACGCCATCTTCGCAAGCTTCCACGTGCGGTCCCAATCGATCTTGCCGCCTTCTTCGCGGCCCATTAGTTTATCGACAAAAATACGTCGGAAATCGCGGCCTTCGCGGCGGAGCATAAATTCTTTGGCGTACGGTTTCGCCGTCTCAAAGAAGTTAAACTCAGGGTCGGTGATTATGCCAATTCCCTCGAGCGTCATCAATGCTCGCATGATGTATGTGAAATTCGACGGCAGACGGAACGGATAATCGTACATCACATCTGCCAGATCGTAGGTCAATTCTTTGAAATTAACGTCCTTAAGCTTCAGATTGAAATGAAACTCGAACATACGCTCGACGACAGGCTTTACGGTCGCATGAGCGGTTCCCGGCTTCAAGAAATCCAGGTCGATCAGATCCTGCGCGATGCCCGCTGGGTCTTTCTGAACAACGTGAAAGAATGCGTCGATCATTTTCGCCTGAAGCTCAGGCGTAATGCGGCCGACCATGCCAAAATCAAAAAATGCGAGCCGGCCGTCAGGCATCACGAGCAGATTGCCGGGATGCGGATCGGCGTGAAAAAAACCATCTTCTAATAACTGCTTTAGGTAAGTCTTTATCAACAAACGATTTACCTTTGCGGAATCGATATTCTGCCGCTGATGTCCTTCGAGATCAGTGACCTTGGTGCCGTGGATGAACTCCATTGTCATCACACGTTTTGTCGTCGCATGCCAATGAATTTCAGGTACGTGAATGTTGTCCCAATTCTTGAAATTCTCGCGAAAGCGCTCGGCATTTCTACCCTCGGCCGCGTAGTCCATCTCCTCGTGAATCGTAGTGTCAAATTCACGCAGCATTCCGGCCCAATCGGCGTTTTCATTGAGTTGCGGGAAACGCTCAGCAAATTTCGCGACCTTTTTGAGAATGACGATGTCGCCCGCGATCGTTCCCTCAAGATTCGGTCGCTGAACTTTCACGGCAACTTCTTGGCCTGTGAACAAACGTGCTCGATAAACTTGTCCCAACGAAGCGGCAGCGACAGGTTCGAGATCGAATTCTGAAAAGACCTCGCTCTTATTTTTCCCAAGCTCACGTTCGATGATCGAGAATGCGACGTCGTTCGGAAACGGCGGAACCTGATCGACTAGCGTCCCGAGTTCTTTTACAAATGGCAGCGGCAACAGGTCAGCACGCGTTCCCATCGATTGGCCGATCTTGATAAATGTCGGTCCGAGTTTGATCAGCCTTTCCTTGAGCCATAGAGCCTGCTTCTCTTGATTATGTTCTTTGTTGGTCGAAGAGCCGACAAAAAATCGACGGAGGCCTCGCAAAAATAGGTCGAAGAACCACAGCCGAATGCGATACAGTTTCTCGCCATAAACGGCCGCTCGCGTTAGATCTCGCGCGGTTTTCATTCGAGCATCGGCACGTTTTCGATGTTGTTTCTGATGAATGTCGTACTGGTCAAGGTACAGATAGAGCGCGAGCATCGCGATCACTCTCGATACCTGAAAAAGCCGAAAATAGCCGCGGAATCCGTGAAATTTCTTCTCGTTTTGATCGCCGGCTTTCAAGGAAACCTGCTCGTTCTCAATGAGTTTCAAATTCGCCGGGCTCGATGAAACGTCGGCACGCCTTTCGGCAATTATTTCGGTAACTCTATCTTTTACAGCAATCTCGCTCATCATTAAAATGCTGGCATCTAAAGCAACGCCAGCATATTCCGTACGCCCTGATGGTGGAAATAGTTCCTTGCGGTTTCGGTATCACGCTGGATCTGAGCCTTTAACTCATCTATTCCGTTGAACTTACGCTCATCACGAATTCGATGTAGAAACCTGACTCGGAGTACATCACCGTACAGGTCGCCATCAAAGTCGAATACATAAGTTTCGATAGAAGGGTCTGATTCGGATTCAAAGGTCGGCCTTACGCCGATGTTCGTAATGCTCTTCTTCCAAACGCCATCGATCAATGTTGCGGTCGCGTAGACCCCGAATTTTGGAATAACGCGATTCTGAGGCTTTAGATTTGCAGTCGGAAACCCAATTGTATGTCCGCGACGGTCGCCGCGAATAATAACGCCCTCAACACCGTATGGCCTGCCAAGCATTCGACGGGCAAGATTGGTTCTGCCCTCACGAAGCAGTCCGCGGATCGCTGATGAACTGACACGGCGGCCGCGAAGCGTTACTTCTTCGACCTCGTCTGCGACGAAACCAAGTTCATTTGCCATCGATCGCAAGAGAGCTATATTGCCGCCGCGGCCACGGCCAAATGCGAAGCCTTCGCCGAGGTAAACTTCACGTGCTTGCAGACGCTCAGCGATAACCTCACGCAAAAATATCTCTGCGGGCTGAGCAGCGAAATCAGCGTCAAACGCGATCACTATCGTTTGCTCAATACCAAGATGTTCAAGATTAGCTAGTCTCTGATCGAGTGTTTGTAGTAACGGAGGAGCGGTTTCGGGATGGAGCACCGCCCGCGGATGCGGATCGAATGTTATAGCCGTCGGCACAGCATTGACGCTCTTTGCACGATCGACGACCGTCTGCATTATCCGCTGATGCCCGATATGCAATCCGTCAAAAACACCAAGAGTCAGGACCGTTGGCCGTGCAATATTCGCATTCTCTATTCCATGAAATATCTTCATCAATTGTCCGGCGAACTGCTTAGCCTGCCGTTGATTCGTCACCTAATTTCTTGCCCGGAACAAGATAGTTTTGAACATAATCCGCCACCGCAACATCGAGTTCGAAAACGTCGTTATTGAATTCCGCCGCCCTTATCCGCGTCAGATCAGCCTGCGTATGATACTGATAGCGATCTCGCAAATGCTCAGGCATATCAATGAACTCGACTTGTCTTTCGCGTCCCAACGCCGCAAAGATCGCGTCAGCCAACGCGTTCCAAGTATTCATCTTGCCCGAACCAACATTGAACAAACCGCCAAGACTATTGTCGAGGAAATGCAGCGTCATATCGACAGCGTCCTTTACATAAACAAAATCACGGCCGAATTCGCCGTCGGCGTACGCTGAATTCGCACTCCTGAAAAGCTGAAGTTTGCCGGTCTCGCGGATCTGCTCGTACGCCTTGTTCACAAGAGAACGCATGTCGCCCTTGTGGTCTTCATTCGGGCCGAATACGTTGAAATACTTCAGTCCGACGATCGTGTCGAGCATGCTGTTTCGAGCCGCGTATTGGTCGAATATATGCTTCGAATAGCCATAAACATTGAGCGGACGAAGTTTACCTAGATCTTCGTAGCCGTCGAGCATACCATTCGAACCATCACCATATGTCGCCGCTGACGATGCGTAGATGAATCGAACACCATTCGCCACCGCGAACTCCGCAAGGTCGCGTGTGTACTCAAAATTGTTGCGAAACATGTAGTCCGAATCGGTTTCGGTCGTCGAGGAGCAGGCTCCGAGATGAAAGATCGCCTTGGATTGCGAGAAATCGCCGAGATCTTCGATAAAATCGTCCGCGTCGACGTAATCTGCAAAACTTAGCGGAACCAGATTCTTCCATTTATCGGTCTCGTCCATGCGATCGACGATCAAAATATCATCGTACCCTAGCTGATTGAGCCGCCAAACGATGGCACTACCGATAAATCCGGCACCGCCGGTGACGATGATCTGCTTATTAGACATGCTAGCTTATGATACACCTTGGGCCCGCCGGAATTCCATCACGCCATCGTCGAGCTTGGCGTACTTGAGCATGGAGAGGTCTTGGAAATAATTCTGATGCAGCTTCCACGGATGCTTTGAACCTTGGCTTGGTAATTGATCGAGAACCTTTACGATATACGTCGAATTGAAGTCAAGTACCGGCGTTCGCTCAACCGTCGGATCGTTGTCACTAGCGACGCAACTTACGAAGCCATATTTGTCCATATGCTTGATCAAACGGCAGACGTATTTTGACGTTAGATCACATTTCAGCGTCCACGACGCATTCGTATAGCCAAAAGCCTGTGCAAGATTCGGGACGTCGTTATACATCATTCCCTTATAAGCCATCTTGGTCGAAAGATCGACAATCTCGCCATCGACGACGAGCGTTAGGCCGGACATGATCTTGAGTTTCAGACCGGTCGCAGTTACTACAATGTCCGTATCGATCGTCTCGCCGTTCGTGAGCCTGACGCCGGTTTCGGTAAACTCATCGATCGTGTCAGTCACCACCGACGCTTTGCCTGCCTTCATCGCTTCGAACAGATCGGCGTCCGGCACAACGCAGACGCGTTGATCCCAAGGCTTGTATCGCGGTTCAAAATGATGCTCTTGGGACGGATCGCCGAGCTCTTTGCGAACGCCTTTTGCGATCAAACGTCGCATGAGATCAGGGTATTTCTTCGAGCCTTCGTAAAACAGAGCCTGGCGAATGATGTTCTTCCAACGCGAAACCGCATACGCTGCCTTGCCTGGGAGGATCTTGCGAAAGAAATTAGCGATCGTATCTTGCGACGCCTGCGACACGATGTATGTCGGCGAACGCTGCAGCATCGTCACATGTTTCGCCGTCGCTGCCATTGCCGGAACCAACGTCACCGCCGTGGCTCCGCTACCGATGACGAGGACATCCTTGTCCGCATAATCTAGTTCTTCGGGCCAAAACTGTGGATGAACGACGGTGCCGTTGTAGTTCTTAATCGACGGCCAATCCGGCGTGAAGCCCGACTCATATTCGTAATAGCCAGTACAGAGATACAAGAACTTACACTTGATCGATTCCGAAACGGGCACACTCCCTACCGGTCGTGTTTCTGCCTTGACTGTCCACATCGAATCAACCGACGACCATTCGGCTCTCGTAACTCGATGCCCGTAGCGAATCTCTTTCTCAAGATCGTAATCCCGAGCCGTTTCGCGAATGTAATTCAAGATCGACGGCCCGTCGGCGATCGCTTTTGCTTCGGTCCACGGGCGAAAACTATAGCCGAGCGTGAACATGTCGCTGTCCGAGCGAATTCCCGGATATCGAAATAGCTCCCAAGTTCCACCACTACGTTCGCGGCCCTCGAGAATTGCAAAGGTCTTGTCCGGACAAAGCTCGCGCAAATGTGCGCCTGCGCCGATGCCGGACAGGCCTGCTCCGATAATGAGAACGTCGAAATGCTCCATCTTTCTCTCGCTCAAGAATACCATTTCGGCGACACAAACCGACGTATTCCGAACACGCGCGAAAACCTGCTAATCTATCTGAAACCGACGACAACATGGCTGACAACGAGACACCGCTTTCAACCGAACTGCACCATCATCGCCGCCGCATGGGCGGGCGCGACATACACGAATTTCACCGAGCCGCAACGCCGCTCGAACTGCTGTTCGACCTGACTTTTGTTGTCGCATTTGCTCAAGCGGCGTCACAATTCGCTCACGCTGTTGCCGAGAATCACACGAAATCCGGACTGATCAGCTTTGTCTTCGCTTGTTTCGCGATCTGTTGGGCCTGGATCAATTTCTCTTGGTTCGCGTCGGCGTACGACACGGACGATTGGATTTTTCGTGTAACCACAATGGTGCAAATGGTCGGCGTGCTGATCCTCGCACTCGGTATTCCTGACGTTTTTACGTCGATAGAGAAAGGTGAATATCTTGATAACGCCGTCGTCGTATTCGGCTACGTGATAATGCGCGTTGCTATGATCTTCCAGTGGCTACGAGCCGCAAAACAGGACCCCGAACGCCGCCGCGCTTGTCTGACCTACGCTAAAGCGATCGCATTTGCCCAAATTGGTTGGGTCGCGATGATCTTTTTGAATTTTTCGATCGGTGTCACGCTCGTGCTTACGGCCATCTTCGTCGCGATCGAGATGCTCGGTCCGTTCCTCGCCGAACGCAAAGACGGCGGCACGCCCTGGCACGCTCATCACATCGCCGAACGCTACGCCCTGATCGTCATCATCGCTCTCGGCGAAGGCATCGTCGGCACAGTCGCCGCCCTCGCCGCCGTCATCCAAACCCAAGGCTGGTCAGTCGATGTCGCATTCGTCGGTCTTGCAGGCACAGGCCTGACATTTGGAATGTGGTGGGTCTTTTTCATACTGCCGTCGGCTCACGTTCTGCACGCACAACGCACCAAGAAGTCCTTCGTCTGGGGCTACGGCCTGATGATAACGATCGCCTCGATCGTCGCCACTGGAGCCGGTCTCCATGTCGCCGCCTACTTTATCGAAGGCAAAGCCAAGCTCGACGCGCTGCCCGTGCTGCTGTCCGTCGTCGTACCGGTCGTCATCTTCCTCGTCTCGATCTACGCCATTTACGCCTATCTCGTCGACGAATTCGACCGATTTCACCTCTGGCTGTTCGTCGCCACGGTCTTAATCATCGCCGCCGCGATCACCGCCGCCTACGTCGGCGTCTCACTCCCAATATGTCTGCTGATCCTAATGCTCGCCCCAGTCGTCACCATCATCGGCTACGAAACGCGAGGTCATAAGCATCAAATGGAAGTCTTAAGTCAGAACCGAGAGCGATAACGACTGGGTTTCAACGTCAAGCGGTGGTCTAAGCCCGCAGAAACAAGCACGAAACCCAACGCGTCCCAGCCGAACCACTGAAACATCCTTCTGAAGCCTTGCAAATTCCTCACGAAGGGCGTACATTCGCAGACGAACCCAAACAAGTCGCTGACGAAGGTGTCGGAGTGCCCGACGAAGGCCCCGAAGTTGCTCCCGAAGTCCCAAGAGAGCCTAACGAAGCACCCGAATCACCTCCTCAAGGCGTGTAACCTACTCACGAAGTAGTAAGAATGACGAAATATGGGCAACAACCACACTTCCCAGTTACGCCTACACCATATTGAGGCCATATGACGCAAACTCGTAAGCAACTTTTCGGTCCGATACTGTTTGTTTTGATGGCCGTGTTGTGTCTGGTCAACACGGCCAACGCTCAATTCGATAAGGACTTTCGGAACCTCACAACAATCGACCCGGACAACGCTCTACCCGGTCGCTGTTGGTTCAACGCAATGATGTTGCACGATATTAGGCAGGCTCTTCCTAATGAGAAAAAGATAATTGTGATCGCTCGACTTGGCGCCAAAGAACGCAATGCGAGCATGAACAAACGTAGGCTGCACAATGTTCGCACTATTCTGACAATGAAATACGAAGACGCGAAAACGGTGCCCATGGATTCAATAATCGTAGCCGAAGGCGAACGAACCAAAGGCCGAGGCCGTGTCGAGTTCTACGTGGACGGTAATCTCATCCTCGCATTGACGCCATACGGCGACCATGATCTGGCCGTTACGGGTTGCTACGACAGTGTTGACGGCGGTGACTGGTGCGCGACTACGGAACAAAAACAATTCTATCCCTGCAAAGACCAACCTAAGAAAAAGCCCGACAGAAAGCTGCGGAAGAAGGCTAATTGAGATCTTGCCGAGGTGTTCCTTAATTAGAAGTTGATGTTGACCGTACCTCGGACAAGATCGCTCGAGATACGCCGTTTTATGAAACAGACCTGCGGCGTTCTACGTTTGAAGTAGCAAGACATTATGCGAAATTTGGTTAGTAGATCGGTGGTTTTTGCGGTCGCGTCTTTGGTTTTTGCTTCGGCGGTGTCCGCTCAGCAGGCGACGGCGGTTTCGGAGCGGGACGTTATTAAACGCGTCGATGAATACATGAAGGCCGCTGTCGAGCATGAGCGGTTTTCGGGGTCGATACTGATCGCGAAGGACGGCAAACCGATCGTATCTAAGGGCTACGGCATGGCGAATGTCGAATTTGACGCACCAAATACGCCGCAGACCGTGTTTCGGCTGGCGTCGGTGACGAAGCAGTTCACGGCTGCGGCGATAATGATGCTGCAGGAACGCGGCAAGCTGAGCGTGAACGATCCCGTCTGCAAGCACCTCGCCGAATGCCCGACCGCGTGGCAGCCGATCACAGTTCGCCATCTGATGACCATGACTTCGGGCTTGCCCAACCTGTCCGGACGCGATCTCGGGCCGCTTTCAGGGCTGCCGGTGCCGTGGGAACAGTGGTTTACGGCGATCAAAGCAAAGCCGTTGGTCGAGGTGCCGGGCGAGACGTTTCGCTACAACAACAACGGCTACACCGTGCTCGGGTTGATCATCGAACGGCTATCGGGCAAGACCTATGGCGAGTTTCTAAAAGAAAATATCTTCGCCCCGCTCGGCATGAGCCGCTCCGGATACGAAGACCCAGCCCGCATTATCAAAAACCGTGCGACCGGTTATCGATATCTTCCGGGAGAACCTATCGCGAACGTCCCTTATGCCGAGATGATCAGGCTCTACGCCGCCGGCGGCGTCTATTCGACAAGCGAAGACCTGCTGAAATGGGACCAGGCGTTGTACACGGAGAAATTACTGACGCGTATGTCGATCGACGAAATGGCGACGCCGTTTCGCGAGATGTTCCACGGCAAAGGCTACGGATACGGCCTGTGGAGTAGCCAGCAGAATGGCCGCACGGAGATCGCCCACGGCGGCAACCTCGCCGGATTTATCACCTACCTCGCTCGATTCCCCAACGAAAAGGTCACCATCATCGTCCTCAGCAACAACGGCCGAGGTTCGTCGCTCAAGATTAGCCGAGTGCTGTCGTCGATAGTTTTCGGCGCGAATTATGAGATACCAAAGGCTCGTCGCACCGTCGATATACCGCTTGCGACACTAGAAAAATACGTCGGCGAATACGATGCAAAATTCCCACCAACCAAATACTCGATCACCATCGAAAACGGCAAACTAACATTCAACGAAGCCGGCTTCCTAAAAGCCGAACTCTTCGCCGAATCCGACACCGACTTCTATCTCAAGGCTGCCGACATCCAGCTAAAATTCATCAAGGACGTTTCGGGAACGGTAACAGGCTTCACCGTCTTCCAGGGTGACAGTACGTTGTATGAGGTTGTTGATGTTATGAGAGTGAAATAACGGAGCGCCGACACTCTTGTCGGCATGAGCGTCGCTTCGACGCAAAGAATCCGACAGGAGCGTCGCAGCGTGGTTCGGTAAATGATGATGATAAATCTCGCCCGCTGACGAGTTCAAAACTCCTGCTCAAGGTGTCAGGTAATTTGTCACCCACCACGACCCATCTTTTTGGAGCATTAGTGCAGTAATTTCGACAACCGAAGGCTGATTCTCGAAACTACTGTGGTAAGCAAGGATTGCAAGCGGGCGATCGGTTTTAGCCGGAAGCGCTCGTGCAAATGCGGCCGCGATAGGTTTGCGGGTTCTATTAGCACCGAAGTCTTGAATCGCCCGTTTGCAGTAGTCGATCCATAGAACCTCGTCGATGTTCTCTTTGGTCAGCGGGGCAAGTGCGGCAAAACTCTCCTTGCATTTGCTTTTATCCCAAAGGCTGAGCCAAGCTGATGCAGCGGATTGACCTTTCACGAGTTGTGTCTCGAAATCAGAAATATCCGGTGTCGCTTTTTTGGGGATGAAAACGATGGAGTTGATTACCTTCTCGAATAAGGCACGGTCTACTTTGGTATAAAGTGTTTTAGAAATGTGGACGTCGACCCAGTAGCCGTCCGAAACGTATTGAGCATACATGTCGAGCATCTTAACGGGCATTCCTTTAACTTCCGGCCTGTAGAACTCGAAATAGCTGAAATCCTTTAGCTTCCCCTTAGCCAATTGTTCAAACTTGCCCCAACTTGGATTTCCGACCTTCAAAACATAATCGCGGCATTCCTCGGTCGTCTTACATTTGTCTACCGGCTCAATAAACACCGAAACGTTCAGTTTCGAAGTTCCGCTCGCCATCATGAAGTATGCCGACGCCTCGTCCGGTTTCGCCTGAACGCCGGTTATATCCAGATCATTTCCGCGGATCTGTATGGACCACGGTGCTTTTGTGGTTGTCAGTTGTACGCCGTCTACGAATTCCACCTGCGCGAAACCGATGGTGGAACACATGAAAAATACTGCGAGGGAAAGAGGCAGGAAATGTTTCACAATAATCTCCTTAAATACATAGCGAACCGTCGACTTCAAGCTAGTCAATCAAATATATGTAGTTTCACTGTCACCAACCCAGCACATACGCAAACATCAACGGAGCGACGATCGAGGCGTCGGATTCGACGATGAATTTTGGTGTCGATGCTTCTAGTTTGCCCCAGGTAATTTTTTCGTTAGGGACGGCGCCGGAATAGGAGCCGTAGCTGGTTGTCGAATCGGAGATCTGGCAGAAATAGCCCCAGACGGGAACGTTTTCGCGTTGGAGATCTTGGTGAAGCATCGGCACAACACAGATCGGGAAATCTCCGGCGATGCCGCCGCCTATCTGGAAGAAGCCGACGGTTGAATCATCGGTCGCATTAGCGGTGTACCATTCGGCGAGCGACATCATGTGTTCGATACCGGTGCGGACGGTGTGCACGTTTTTGATGTCGCCGGTTATGACGTGGCCCGCAAACATGTTACCCATCGTCGAATCTTCCCAGCCCGGCACGACCATCGGCAAATTCTTCTCCATCGCGGCGTACATCCAACTGT
>JAEUQI010000250.1 GCA_016789145.1 Blastocatellia bacterium
AACTACCGCCGTCCGTTGCGTTGTCGGATGTGATGCGATTTGTTAAGGCGAATTCGTCTAAGTGGTTTAAGGAGCGTTTCAAGGTTGCGTTCGCGTGGCAAACAGGTTTCGGCGCATTTAGCGTCTCTCGTTCGGGTGTCAAGAAAGTCTCCGAATACATTCGCGATCAAGAAATTCATCACCAAAAACGTGACATTCGTGAGGAGTTTATACTTTTACTCGATAAAAATGGCGTCGATTTCGATGTAGATCATCTTTGGAAATGATAACACTGCGAATGTCACCGTCTTCGACGGTTCCGTGGTGTTGGGCGGGCGTGCGTTCCCACGGTTTGCACCGTGGGCTACAGTTATGGCGTCATCTTCGATGACTTTTTGTAGACCCGTCGATCAAGCCGCATCCTTGCGATTCGTAGTCTCGTAAATTAGCATTACTGAATTGCACTTTTTTACTCACAAGAATAACTACTTTCCGGAAATCGAGGATACGTTTATTCGTCGGCGAAATCGAAACTTGCTTTTGAGTTCGCTAGATTGGGCGTTGATGGAATCTTGGGAAGCGCGGGGAATTCCGTTACACATCGTGATTCGAGCGATCGAGTCGGTGTTCGACGTTTACGATTCAAAACCGCACGGTACGCGAGCAGTAAAGGGGTTGGTTTTCTGTGTGGACGAAGTCGAAGCCCAGTTCGTCGAGTGGCAGCGAACGCAGGTCG
>JAEUQI010000251.1 GCA_016789145.1 Blastocatellia bacterium
GGCAAGCTCGGCGTGGTCGGCTTCTGTTTTGGCGGGCTGGTGACCAGCCTGCTCGCCTCACGGCTGCCCGACATCGTCGATGCCGGCGTGCCTTATTACGGCGGCCAGCCGTCGGCGGAAGAGGCGGCCCGCATCAGGGCGCCGCTGTTGCTGCAATTCGCGGAGCTGGATACCCGCGTCAACGCCGGCTGGCCGGCGTATGAGCAGCAGTTGAAAGCGGCCGGCGTCGCGTACACCGCGCACGTCTATCCGGGCGCAAACCACGGTTTCCACAACGACACCACGCCGCGTTACGACCAGACGGCGGCTGAGCTGTCCTGGCAGCGGACGCTCGCGTTTTTCCGCCAAACCCTGGCCTGATCCACAGAATCCGCTGCTGCGCGGCATGCCGTGTCCGGTGGCAGGGCATCGATGCGAACCATCCGGAGACATGTCGCGGCCACGTGCGCTGCGACGCAACCGGATGAAGGGCGGCAGGGCGATGACGGAAGTGGCGGCGGACACGGGCGCAACGAAGATCGGACTGGAGGATGTCGACATCCCCCGGCTCGGCATGGCGGCCATGCGCTTCATCAATGCCATCGAGCAGGGCCAGCACGACACGCTGTGGACCGCTGCGTCCGACATGATGCGCGGGACCATGCCGAAGGAGTCCTTCATGGGCCAGCTCACGCATCGTCATCACGTGTTGGGGCGCGGCACGGCGCGGCGTT
>JAEUQI010000252.1 GCA_016789145.1 Blastocatellia bacterium
TCCGACAACGAGGGACGTACGCCCGCCCTCGCGGCGAGATGCACGATCACGTCAAACCGATTTTCATCAAAGACCTGCTGAAGCGAATCGCTGCATCTGATGTCCGCCTCGAAGAACTGTATGTCTCCCGATCTTCGGAGCAACCCAAGATTTGCCCGTTTGATGTCCGGAGAGTAGAAATCGTTAAGATCATCGACGACGGTCACGTTCCACGCGTTTTCACGCAGAAGCGTCTCGACAAGATGCGAACCGATGAAGCCGGCTCCGCCTGTAACCAGGATGTTCTTTTTCACAAATTAATAGCGATGGGCGGAGAGAGAGAACCGCGAATCAGGTAAAGAAAATAGCACGAACCGTGTTTTCGAGGCAAAAAGTGTCAGTTCAAAAACCTCTGCTTTGCCGTGTACTTCGCAAGCAATTCTTCGAGAAATCCCTCGTATGTAAATGTCGCCTGGTCGTATTTCGGCTTGAGTTTGAACATCAGCGGAAGAGCGATCCGCCACGCCATCCACGTCCGCTGGCGTTCGGTCAGGTCCCAACGCCGACGCAGGAAACTCTCTACCACGTCGATCTCGTCATCTTTCAAAAGGCTTACGTTTCCTTCAAACGCGGTCCGCTGCTGAACGCGCCTGTATGCCGGGTCCGCCACCGGGTTTGAAAACGTCTCTGCGAATGTCGGAGCTTCGTCGGTGCGTTCGCGAATGACGACC
>JAEUQI010000253.1 GCA_016789145.1 Blastocatellia bacterium
ATCATCGACGGCGCGCTCTACGAATCGCCGGCGCAATGCGTCGAGCTGCGTTCGTCGGCGCTGAGGCTGATGCAGGTGATAGAGGGCGAGAAAGATCCGGCATTCGTCGAGAAGATCATCCGGATGCTGACCGAGAGGTCGCTTGACGAGATCGTTGCGAGCCAAGAGATACAGGCAAAGCTTGAGCCCATTCTCGAGCAGCATTGGAAGACGGCCGAGATAATAAAAGAACGCTCGGTCTCAGAACGCGGCGTGGTCTTTTTCGACCTTGTCGGCACCGGCATTGAGGGCTACAACAAGTTCATTCCGTACTATTACCACCCCGAGGTCACCTACGTCGTATCGGTAAGCCAGAGCAGCTTCCGTACGAAGATATCGGTCGGTTCAAATCCTTGGGCGCCGAGGCCTCGGGTCCATAACATTGCCGAGATCTGCGAACGTTACGGCGGCGGCGGCCATGCCGTGGTCGGAGCCGTGTCGCTCCGCCCCGAAGACGTCGAACTCGGCCGCAAGTATGCGCGAGAGGTCGTCGAAGAACTCCAATTTCCAGACTAACCAAACGAGAACTACCTAAGCTAAAGCTGGTTCTATCTCCGAACCCTGCGCCGGCGCAGGTGGCGCAAGTGGCGCAAGAGAAAGGCAAAAGGAAGAAGGCAAAAGGAGAAGGGAAGAAGGCGGAGACCCGACCGGTAGGGAGGGTGCCTCTTTG
>JAEUQI010000254.1 GCA_016789145.1 Blastocatellia bacterium
ATCACGAGGTAGAAGATGCCCTCGGCAGTTTCGCCAAAATCAGTAACGCTGACCGTATTCGGATGCTGTATTGAAGCAGCGGCCTGAGCCTCGCGTTCGAAACGCGCGATGGCCTCGCCCTCCTGCAGGTCTTCGCTTGAGAGAATGTCTTGGCGAACGGTCTTGACCGCGACTCGACGCGTGTCAAATTTCTTGTCCCTCGCGAGATAAACCTGCCCCATCGCACCGCGGCCGATGCGTTTTTCAAGCAAATAACGCCCCGCAAGCAATGGTTCTCCCGGCAGCGAGAGCTTCGTCGCCGAACCATCGTCAGGGCAAACGGCGACCTCGTCGGGCAAACAGATCTCACATTTAGGGCATTCGCGCATGAAACAAAAGGATAAAGGAAAAAGGAGAAAGGATAAAGCACGAACGATACGGTCTGTGCGTTACGGCCCTTACTCCGTAGACTCCGTGCCAGTGTTTGCCTCGAGGGTTTACGATCAATACGCAACTCGTCGTACGATGTAACTTAGAAAGCCGCTATGTATGTGATCATTGTCATCGGATGTCTGACTATCGCACTCAGTTCGATCATGCTCTTAAACCCAAAAGCGTGGTCCGAAGGCCTTCTTTCCTTCGCCAAAAAGAGCTGGTTTCACATCTTTGAGATAGCAACTCGCCTCGCACTCGGTGCCGGGTTCTTTGTGTTCGGTTCTACGACCAA
>JAEUQI010000255.1 GCA_016789145.1 Blastocatellia bacterium
GGTATTCGGCAAGATCGCCGGTCGGCTGGTTCGCGCTGCGCATCACGCCTCGATCACGCAGTTCCTCGCCGATCCGGGCATGCAGCAGCAATAGTTCCGCGACCGTGCGGGAGGCCAGGTCATCCGTCATAAGAATGTCCTTGATGTGCGGTGGCATTCATCGGGCGGCCGATCATCCATGCCCATCACCCGCTCCTGTCGGTATCGGCCGGACTTCGGCGATACGGCAATGCAATCGTCGTGGCACGGGCTGAAAAATAAAAAGCCCTTGATGTCAAGGGCTTGGATGAAAATGTGGCGGAGAGGGTGGGATTCGAACCCACGGTCGGGGATTAGCCGACGCTCGTTTTCAAGACGAGAGCCTTAAACCGCTCGGCCACCTCTCCGCAGAGGGCGCGAAGGATAGCCGAAGCGCCGGCCGGGCGGCCAGCGGCGGGGCTCAGGGGCGGCGTGCATCGAGCAGCGCTGCGCAGGTCCGGCCGAGGTCGAGGTCGTGCTGCGGCGCGAGCCGCTTCAGCCGGGCGCACAGCCGGCCGTCGGCGGTGGCCACTCCGCGCCCGGCGATGGCGATGCGGTTGTCGGAGTCGGCGGCCGGCAGGTTCAGCACGCGGCCGAAGGCGGTTTCCAGCCGCGACAGGTACAGATCGAGCTTCGGGTCGCTGCCGGCGAGGTTGGCGACCAGCAGGCCGTCAGCGTCGAGTGCCGC
>JAEUQI010000256.1:0-252 GCA_016789145.1 Blastocatellia bacterium
GTGCGGGCCGAATCCCATGCTGTATTTATTAACTCAGTCTTGCTTAATCCGCTGCTTAATATTTTAGATTTCAACTCTTCCACTTCCGCATCCGACAAGGTATAGTTTACATTTGGAATAGGATCTTGCCAGATCAACTCTTCTTTCGGTACATCGGCACCCAGGTAACGCGACTTAGGTCCCATATCTCTGTGCGTCAATTTAAACCAGGCACGGGCAAATGTTTCTGAGAAGTAATTGAAGTCGTTGTAA
>JAEUQI010000256.1:262-703 GCA_016789145.1 Blastocatellia bacterium
CATCGGGCATATTAGTGGGCACGTATTGCCATGCACCAGCCGGACTTTTAGTCAATGCCCAATCGTAATTCAACAACAAATCAAAGAAACCATTGTCCCATTTGGTTGGGTCGGTTGTCCAGGCACCTTCAATACCGCTGGCCATGGTTTTATCTTTATTACCCGAGCCATCCGGATTAAACCAACCCAAACCCTGATGTTGTATATCGGCTGCTTCCGGCACACCACCCAACACTTCTGCTTTTCCGTTTCCGTGAGCTTTACCTACCGTGTGTCCACCGGCAGTTAACGCTACGGTCTCTTCATCGTTCATCGCCATCCGTGCGAAAGTTTCGCGCATGTCTCTGGCTGTTTTCAACGGATCAGGTTTTCCATCTACGCCTTCGGGGTTTACATAAATCAATCCCATCATTACGGCCGCCAATGGATTTTCCAAATCTC
>JAEUQI010000257.1:0-276 GCA_016789145.1 Blastocatellia bacterium
CTTTTCGAACCGTAACATGCTTCCGCGGAAGACGGCACATAACGGAAGTGTCATATATGATCAGCGGATAGAGAGCCGTACTTTCACTGCAAAAGCAGATGAAAGTGAAGGAGGTGCAGACGAGACCTTCAAGATCGAGATGAAGGAAGGTGGCGGGCAGCGACGCACCGCAGTAATTTCCGCAACAAGTGGGAGCTCTCCATGGACGCTTAACGTGCAGCATGTCGCCGGCTCGATCGACAAGTACATCGACCAAGAACGGACGAAGAGCTTCTT
>JAEUQI010000257.1:286-685 GCA_016789145.1 Blastocatellia bacterium
CTTGGGATCTACGTTTTGCTGGTCGGTGCGATATTGGCGATCGTGATCTCGGCAATGCGTTCGAGAGCTTACGCACAGAGGCAGATCGATTTTGTTTCCAGCGTCTCGCATGAGTTCCGGACGCCCCTTGCGGTCATCTATTCGGCAGGAGAAAACCTCGCGGACGGAGTTGCGAAAGATTCGTCGCAGGTTTCACGATACGGCGACCTGATAAAGGGCGAAGGCAAGAAGCTTTCTGGAATGGTCGAACAGATCCTCGAATTTGCCGGTGCCAGGTCGGGTAGGAAGAAGTACAACTTTGGCGAGACCGATATGGCCGAAGTTGTGAGATCCGCGCTGGCCGAATGCCGTCCCCAGATCGACAAGGCAGGGTTCGAGATCGAGACAGATATTTCCAAG
>JAEUQI010000258.1 GCA_016789145.1 Blastocatellia bacterium
ATTGCCCGACGCTTCGTTTTCCGGCGTATCCGGATCGTCCTGCGGCAAAGCCTTGGCTCTGGCTCCTTGAATCTGACGGTGAAACGTCTTCAAATTATCAACCTTATTCGCCGGAGCACCACTCGCTTCGAGTGCATTTACCAAACGTGTCGAAAGCGGCCTGATGCCCGAATAAGTATTCTCCCTATCAGCAACACCATTTTTCCAAGGCACAAGCTTAGTCTGAACATCATCCAATGCAGCATTAGAATTCGCCAACAACGTATTCAACTGAGCCAACTGGATCGCAGGATTCGAAGGCTTATAATCACCACCATAACCATCCACAAACGAAATCATAGTAGCCAGATTTGCCACATTCTTAGCATGCCCAGTCTCAGCCATATTCTTCTCTCCTTAGTCTAAATATTTTGCGAACAACTGGAAAAGCCAAGCCGGGTTGCTCGCTCAGAAAATTGCATCAACAACAAGAACACCGAAAATATAGGCCATTTGTTTACATTTAGTCAAGATAAAAGGTATGTCATGAGGCGGCCGTTTGAGCTCGAAGCTGACATAAAAGCCAAATCAGATATCCAAATTCGACGAGCAACATAACGAATATGAATACTCGATAGGCTTTTACGATTGTGGTTTCAGTTTCTGTATTGGGCTTGTAGCCGAGTTTCGTCGTAAGAATTTT
>JAEUQI010000259.1 GCA_016789145.1 Blastocatellia bacterium
GGCATTTTCGTGAAAGTCATCTTCGCAAGCGTCGGCTTTCCTGAAACGCTAGTTTCTGCCGTGACGACCATTTCGCCGTTTATCAAGCCGCCGATGTAATGCGTGAACGTCCCTTTGTCATCGACCCACGTTTGGTGCCATTTCTTGTCGTTCGTGTCGTAGATGTTAAAGCTCTTGCCGTTCGTTCCGCTGCCGCCTGTCCAGTTTTCGAAAATGATACATTGGCCGAGTATTAGCTGAACGCTGCTCGTGCCCGATGGTACACCTTGCGGATTCTTCACGTCCCATTCGCCGATCCAAAAATCGAACTGACGAAATTCCGAGGAAGCCTTGCACGGGTTAACGGCGAGATCGGAACGGCGAACGAGGTCCTTAAAGCCCGCATCCTCTCTCCACACGGCGAAATCCTTTTCGGCGTTGAGAGTCTCGCGAGCGATGCCGCCGAGCGGTATGCTTTTCTCTAGAGTTTCAAATACCTTCTGCTTATTACCGGCTCGTGCAAATGCGCGAGCCAGTGCCAGGGCATAAACGGCATTAGGCGACGCAGCCATCGCCGATTCAAGATTTTTCTGGGCGTTCGCCGTCCGGTTCAAATTAAGTTCGACCACACCCAAACGATACTTCGCGTTCGGGTTTGCAGGCTCAAGGCTGACGATCTTTTCGTAGGCAGCCGCGGCCCG
>JAEUQI010000025.1 GCA_016789145.1 Blastocatellia bacterium
CCCTCGGTCATGCCTTCGATCTGCGGCAGCCCGACACTCACGGTGTACGAACCGTCATCATTAACGCCGACTGTAACGTTTGCTTCGACATTCGACGCTTGCCCGCGAGTCGTGCTTTTTGACTCGAAAATGCCATACATTACGTTCCACGTTTTGCCCTGGTCACACGAATTCTCTTCGCGAGCCTCGGTGTTATCAGAGCTTTTGAAAGTGTGGTCAATGTTGGCCTTGCCGATGTTTGAACCGTTTCGTTCGGGCGATTCGAGCACAGCGACCGAGGCTTTGTAGTTGTATGACATCTCCATACGCCGTGTGTCTTTGCCGCGATTGCTGACGCGATTTTCCGTCTTTGTTTCGTTCATCGACTGAGTCCGCGTGTATGTGATATTGCCCGTCCAAGCTCCGTTACACTTGCCGCCGGACTTTGGCGTCGAAACGGTCGCGACCGCACCGCCACGCGGTTTTTGTGCAAACAACGGCAAACTCGGCATCAACATTGCCGTGAAAAACATTACACAAATGATCCTTCGCCCAATATTTCTTTTCATAGATAACCCTCAAGCCGAAGCTCGGCTAAAAGGTAAGGCGAAAGCTCACCGCGAAAAGTATCAAGAAAAAGTGGATGTGTGATGAGAAAGATCGATGCGTTGGGGCGACCCATAGTACGCAATATAGCGGTGCTTCTGGTCGTATTTAGCCCTATCGCAAATTTTATTGAAACAATGTGCTATCTGTGATATACTGGTCAGTGGCCGCAATTCCTGCGACTGCTGGATCTTTGACATCTAAACACAATCGGACGGAATAAGAACTTAACGGAAAGCACGGTTTCTAACGGTGCTGTAAGACAATGTCTTACAGTTTTTTTCGTTTTGGGCTAAAAATGGCAGTCTTGATCTAGTAACACTAGTATTATCAACGGTTTAAGCGTTCCACGAACCGCTGGAACGCTCGTGGAACGATTTTTCGAGATCGATCTGTAACTGTTGAAACCAATAGAGATACGCATTCCGGCACATTCTGGTACGCTTTTGGAGTGTTTTTCAGGACGTTTCATACTAACTGTTGATATAAATAGAGATACAGCGTTCAGGTAAACAAAACGTTCCGCAGAAACACGCTGTTTTCAACCCCGTGAAACATGCCGCGGACAGCAAGAACGCCGCGAACGGCAAGAACGCTCGGGACAGTGCGGACAGCCGGAACGCGGGCTTCCAACCCGCACGTCACGTCTCGTGAAACATGCCGCGGACAGCAAGAACGCTGCGAACGGCAAGAACGCTCGGGACAGTCCGGACAGCCGGAACGCGGGCTTCCAGCCCGCACGTCGCGTCTCGTGAAACACGCCGCGGACAGCAAGAACACTGCGAACGGCAAGAACGCTCGGGACAGTGCGGACAGCGATAATCCCGCGACCGGTCGCTAAACGCTGTAAGACCGCCTTTTTTTACAGCCGCATATCGATGGACTTTGCAAGAAACTACATCTCTTGAACGGTCGTGGACTGCGAGACTTTCTATGGCGAAACCGACACTTTTCTGATAAAATCCTCGCGTTTACGGGAGGGTTCCGATGTTTAGTGACAATTTCAGGCGTGGCGAGGGCAGCACCAAGGGTATGGCGGGTTCTAAGGTCGTTTCTAAGGCTGCTGATCTCGGTTGGAAGGCGTTTCAGGCCGTAAATAAGGCATTGCCTGAGGGACAGTCGATCCAGCCGGCTTGGGCTGCGGAACCACTGCTCAAATCCTACGAGCGCACGGCCCCGCCGCTTGGTTTTCCGCGTGAAACTGATTCGTTGTGTCCCGCTTGCGTCAAGCAAGTTCGCAACGGCGTGATCTCGGGCGATATTCCGCTCGACATTCTGATGAATTCGCATCCCGGCGAGATCAAGGCTCAGATCGTCGAAGAGAACGGCCAGGTCATCATGCGTAAGGAATGCCCGACGCACGGCGTTTACGAAGACGTGTTGGCGACCGACGCGAAGTTTCTCGACCGCATCGAAAAGCTGTTCTTCGGCCGTGATTTCAAGGCTGCCGAGGATAAGCACGTTCATCACCACGGAACGTCAGACATCAAGTTCGGCCGCGGTGCCGTGCTGACCGTCGATCTCACCAACCGCTGCAACATGATGTGCAATCCATGTTTTATGGATGCTAATCAGGTCGGCTACGTACACGAACCGACATTCGAAGACACAAAGGCCATACTCGACCGAGCGGTTTCGTTCAAGCCTCGTCGTCAGATCATCATTCTGTTCTCCGGCGGCGAACCGACCCTGTCGCCGTACTTCCTTGATGCTGTCGCTTACGCCAAAAAGATCGGATTTTATCGGATCTTGGCCGCTACTAACGGTATTCGCTATGCCGAGGACATCGAATTCTGCAAAGCTGCGAAAGAGGCAGGCCAACATGGCGTTTACCTTCAATTTGACGGTACGAACGAGGAAGATAACAAACATCGCGGCGTCGGAAATCTGTTTGACGTAAAGCTGAAAGCGATCGAGAATCTCGCTTCGGTCGGCATCAAGGTCACGCTGGTAACAACGATCGTCAACTCTTGGAATAACCAAGGCATCGGCTCGATCGTGAAATTTGCCGCCGAGAATATCGACAAGGTGCAGACCATCGCGTTCCAGCCCGTGTCGTTCACAGGCCGCGACGAGGACGTATCAGAAAAGGACCGCAAAGCTCAACGCTACACGCTTGCCGGTATGACGCACGACCTCAAGGACCAGCTCGGCGGTGTGCTTGAGCCGCTGCGTGATTGGTTCCCGCTGTCCTCTTATTCGGCGTTTACGAGCGTGATGGATATGCTGCAAGGTGCCGATGCGCCGTGGGGTTGGTCGTCGTGCAATTGTCATCCGAACTGCGGCATTTTTACGCTGGTGGTCGTCAACAAAAAGACGAACGAGATGCGTTCGCTGTTCGAATTTTTCAACTACGAGCAGTTTATGAAGGACGTCGCTACGATCACCGACACCGCTCGCGGTAAGAAACTGACGATGGCACAACTCGCAATGGCGATCATGCGAAACTACGACGCTTCGCGTGCTCCGGAGGGTTTCCCGATCTCGCAGATCGTCAATCTCTTTAAGCCGAGTTCTGCTACGTCAAACTCCGACCGCAATGACCGAATGCAGGTCGAGAAGAAGGAAGAAGACGTTTGGCGCGTCCTTTGTGTCGAGGGAATGTGGTTCCAGGATCTGTTCACGTACGATTTTCGCCGAACCGAAATGTGTGTGATCCCTTATGGCACGCAGGAGGGCGAGATCTCGTTCTGTGCCTACAACACAGGCGTAGGCTGGCGTCAGATCATCGAGGAAATGCACAAGACCGCGAGCCTGAGCGAATGGTACAAGGAACACGGCCGCCACGACGTCTACGCCAAGGGCAAGGCCGTCCCGGGCATCGGGAAGACGCGTTCGCTCTCGTTGCCAGTTATCGCAAAGGTCTTGGAGAGCGACATTGACAAGCCGTCGGCAACGCCATACCTCGTCGAAGACGACGAATTCGTCGGAGTGTAGTAAACTCACTTCGGAATAACTAATAGCTGAAGGCTGATAATTGATATCGGCTTTCAGCTATTTTGAATAATTGTGAATAGTCTCGTTTTTTCAAATATGCTACATCGGCCCGCGAGGACGGTTGTTAGTATCGTTGGGATCGGTATTGGTATTTTGCTGATCATTTTTACGGTCGGTTTGGCTAATGGCAGTTTGCGTGAGCGTGCGAAGCGCGAGGCGAACGTCGGTGCCCAGATCATGGTGCGTGCGTCGGGTAGCCTTGGGTTAAGCGGTTCTGAATCATCGCGTCTGCCGGAGACTTTGGCGGCGGGCATCGAACAGGTCGAGGGAGTCGCTGTTGCAGTGGCTCTGGCTCAGAATACGGTCACGGTCGAGGATTCCAATACAGGTTCGCGTCTGATCGACGGCATCGATTTTGACAAATACGCTGCGATCGCAGGCTTGCAGATCGTAAAAGGCCGAGCTCCGGCTCTAACCGGCGACGAAGCCATCTGCGACGCAGCCTGGGCAGCACAGAAAGGCCTGCAGATCGGCAGCCCGATGCCGTTGTACGATCGGAACTTCACGCTCGTCGGTATTTACGAGCCCGCGGCCGGAGCTCGTATTAAGATCCCTTTGCAATCGATGCAGAAACAGCTCGGAACCGAAGGCAAAGTCACGGCCGTCCTCGTAAAGATCAAAGACGGCCAGTCGCCCGACGCCGTCGCCGAGGCGATCCAGGCCAAGTTTCCCGACAATCAGATCTTGCTCACGAGCCAGCTCGAGGAGCTTTACATGCAGGGCTTCCCTGCTCTCAACGTCTTTCTCGACGTCGTGATCGGCGTCGCCGGAGTCATCGCCGCACTCATCATCTTGCTAACGATGTACACGACCGTCACCGAGCGAACTCGCCAAATAGGCGTGCTGAAATCGTTGGGCATGTCGAACTTCAACATTGCGTGGACGATCGTTCAGGAATCGCTGCTCATCAGCATCGGCGGCATCGCATTCGGCCTCGTAGCGACATATCTGCTAAGCCTTGCTCTCGAACGCTGGAGTACGTTGATCGTTCAGATCGAGCCACGAGTGATTGTCGGCATCCTTATCGTCGGCATTGTCGCCGGAATCGTCGGAGCTCTCTATCCCGGACTGAAAGCCGCGAGACTAGATGCTGTCGAAGCTCTTAATTTTGATTAGAACCTAAGGTTTAACGGCGTACATTTCGAGGTTTGCACCGGCAACCTCGTCAGGCACGTAAACGGCTATGACCTTGCTGCCTTTGATGCCATCCCAATAAGGGCCGGTGGAGTCGAGTTGGAAGTACTTAAAACCAACTCGCGAAGGTATCGGAGCTGGAGGCGGATCTTTGTGGGATAGCACAACGCCCGGCAGAGCCGAACCGATGACGGTGTCGATCACATCGCGGGAAGATATCTTGACGATACGCGGTACGCCCTCGATCATCTTGCCCTCGGGCATCTGCGAGCGAACGGCTAAATAGAACGCCGCTTCTTTGAGTAATCTTTCGTCTTCGACGCGGCCAACATACAGTGTATCTCGCGTCTTCTCTAGCGGGATCGGCACGCAGCGGCTCGGGATGACGGTTTCGAGCAATTCGCGAAGCTGCGAATTCAGGCTGCTGAATGTCATGTAGAGATCATCGTGATCATATTTCACGATGTCTTTGGGTGCCATTTCGGTCGAGAATGTCATCAGCTTTCCGACGAGCGAAGCCATTTCGAGGTAAAGGCGTTCAGGGTGCAAGAGCGGCGAGCGAAAGTAATGCGACATTGCCGGAACCGACGAATTGATCGTGTGCAGCAACCAAAAGACGCCGGCATCCGAGGTTGTAAAATCCGCTAAGCCCGAACGTCTTTGTCGACGTTGTTCGCTAAGGCTGCTGCTCTTAGTTATCAGTATCTCGACGAGCTGCTGCAGCATATTCGCGAGCCAGACATTCGCGGACGAATGCAAAACCGGCGGGATGTGATCATCCGCGATCTTGAATTGCCCCGTGGGCGTACGAACCAACTCGGCGATCTTGATCGCCGTAAATCCGTCACGAAGCTCGTCGTCGAAAATGATCCGAAGATTGCTCTTGGCATAGGCAAGCGGCTGTTCGTTGGTGCCACTCGTTTCGTCCTTGACCATCGAGCCCTCTTGCAGATAACGAAGATTTCCCTTCGCATCTGAGCCGCTCGCTTGGAAGTTTGCTTCGCCCGAACGCATCGCCGGTATCGCTAGATGGACACCGAGACGTTCGGCCTCGGCAGGAAAATGCTGGCCGACCGGACGCGATGGCGGCACGCCTTCGGTGTCAGGCACGTTTACGACAAGGCCGTCAGGCATGACGGCACGGCAGTTTACGATCTGAAAATTACCGTTAGCGATCGACTCGTGATCGATCTGGAGTTCGAGTACGCCATAGGCAAACGGCGCGACGGAACGGACTCGCGAATGCACGAGGCCTTCGTGATAATTGTCCCATTGTTGGAAATGATGCGGCGTTAGCAGCATCCCTTCGTTCCAGACGATCTTGCGGTATTTGCTCATATCGGGCGTCGATTCATAGTAAACCGAAACGCGCTGTTAGTAAATACAAGACTATTTTTTGTGGCGCTTCTTCTTACGGCGAACACGTGATGCATTGTCAACAGGAGCGTCGGTCGCAGCAAGTTCTTTGACAAATCGCTCAGCCCATTCAGGGCCGGTGAGTTCGGGAAAACGATCAGGATTTCGTTCGACGAAATCCAACGCCTCGATCATCATTAGCGACGAATAGTTTTCCGAATTGCTCGAACGCCCCACTTTCAGCATCGCCTTTGACGGACGCAAAAAGATCGGCACTTTCTCGATATTGGTCGGTTTGGGATCGCTGCAATTTTCGGCAGGCGAAGTTACAAGATACTCGCGACAAACCAGCGGCCTATCGGGATGGATAAAACAAGATTCGTCTTCGAGAAACGGACATGGCAATCCTTCCTTGAAATAGTCTGTAACAACTGCCATGTACTTTTCAGGCGAGAAATTCGGATCTTTCTCATACGCCATATCTTTAAGGCCGATAAGTCGATCGAACCATTTTAGCTCTTTGAAATGTTTTAGTTGTGAAGAAAACCTTTCCTTGATCACCGCGCGGCGTCGGGGCTCCATGGCTTCGACTAGCTCGGCGATCTGGAATGCTTCGGCCTCGGATATCGGCACCGCCTGGCGGCAACATGCGCCGCAGCCTGCCTTGCACGAGACCTCTTTTCCGTTTGCTTCGACTGAGGCCTCGACGACAGCGCTCGACATCTGCTGAAAGATCGGCAGCATACGTTGCGGCTTGATCCGAGCCGTAGGCACCGTCATTTGCATCTCGACGGGCTCGCCGTTCACACGAAGCACTAGATTTCCGGTCACCCAAGATTCGTCGTTCATATTAGAAATTCCATCCCTCGATATTGACGCCAAAATCGGCGGGATTTTGCGCAATCGTCCCAACTGCCAAAAATCGAAGCGCGGATTCGTATTCGGCGTCGGTGATCTTGCCGTTCTTTTTGAGCCACCATATCGAGCGGATCGTACGAGGCGATTCTGACGACGACGTCGCAAGGCTTTGCAGCATATTTCGCATCTTCATCGGGTCTACCTGGTCCAGAGCCGCAATAAGAACGAGACAATCGTCGCTTAATTCATTGCCGATCTGAGTGCCAAAACGATCGAGAGTGTCCGCCATCGAACGAGCCGTTGCAAGTACGTCTCCGCGGGATGTTCCGAGCTTTGCAACCGCTGCCGCGGCCACGAACTGCGGTTTGAGGTTCTTAGCTCGTGCGATCTCGTTGATCGCCGAAGCAGACTTACGAGCTGATACAATGTTATCTGAAACCGCGGAAGAACCTGCGAGCGACTTAACACGCGAAGCGACGATCTGGGCTTGAGCACCGGTGATGAAAGCTCGCTGGTCGTTTGCTGCGGCTTTCTGCAAGAATTTCGCGGCATTCTGCTCTACCTTCGCATCGATCTCGGTCGGGGGCTTGGTCGTACCGGTATTGTCCGGCGGCGTCACTGAATTATTCCCATTGCTGACTTCGATCGCGGGAGTCGGCGAAGCAGAACGCGATGCTTCGGGGCGTGGTGTAGGTTCGTCGAATGTCGAGGTTATAAAATTGCCATTCCCGCCCTTCTTCTGACCGGGCATCATGATCAACATTACGCCCAAAACGACCGCGACAAAGATCACCATTACGGCTGCGATGACAAAAAACGTCTTAACTGAACTACCTTCGTCTTGAGGGTCTTGCTCGACAGCTTGCGGAGCTTCGATCTGGGCCTCCGATGGCGAAGAACGTTTCGGATCGGCTTCGGCTTCGGGAGATTCTTCGATCTCAATGTCGACCTCAAGGCCACCGAGACTAAGTTTATCTCCCGAGTTCAGCCGTATTCGTTCAACGATCAGCTCATTATTCAACTCGCTTCCGTTACTCGAATTGAGGTCGATCGCGAAGAATTCGTCCCGATCGCGTTCTATAGCTAGGTGTTCGCGAGACAACCTGCCATCACTTATTGAGACATCGCACGCTGAATGCCTGCCGATGATGGCACGGGCGTTCGATAACTCGAACGACTGCTTCGCACCGTCGGCATCGATGTATGTGATCGTAAGTTTCGGCATTATCTAGAATATGTCGATATCGGATTCAGGTCGAGACCAAAATCACGCGGATTCTCGCCAATGATAGCGGCAGCGAAGAATTTCGGTACATACTTGAAATTCTCAGCCTGAAACTGCTTTGACAATATCTCTGAATTCGCGATCAGCGTCCAGAAATCTCGCGGCAAACCGGAATTTGAATCAAGCGCTTTCTGTAGATTTGAGCTAAGGCCGCCCTCACCGCTATTGTAGCTACCGATCGCAAGCGGAACACTCGCCGGCCCCGTGCCATAGCGACCGAGCAGTGCTTTCATATACGAAGCCGCCGCTCGTGCTGCAGGCTCAGATTGACATCTAATGTCGGGATTTGACGGCGATGCACCTTTGACTACGCCGTCGCTTGGTTCGAAGTGTATTCTTCCGGTCGCGAAAGTGAACTGAAACATTCCGAGAGGACCAGTGCCGCTCTGCAGGCAATTACAATGCTCTGATTCGATCATCGCAAGATAGAGACCGATGCGCGGATCGATACTTTTTTCATTAAATGCTCGAACAATAAAGGGAGCGTTCTTCGCGGCACGCTCATACGTCGCAGCCAGATTGTCACCAGTTCGGCAGCCCGCCATTCTGCCGACCTTTAGCCGCGATGTATAAGCGTTCACGTCTCGCAAGATGCGATCAAGAGCCGCAGCAGGGATCTTCTCGCCGCTTGCATTGCCGATAACCTGAGCAACACGCTGAGCCTTTGCCTCGACATAGGCACGTTTCTCAAGATCCGACATCTCAGAATACTTCTTGCCGCTCGGAGCGTCGGGAGATGTCGGCTGTGTCGGATCGGACGGCAACTCAGAACCAGAATTTGTTGACGGCGTCGATCCCGATGGACTCGGTGATGAATCGGTTTTTGGCGTTCGGCTTGTAGTAGGCCTCTCAGCCGGCTCTTCTAGATTCGCGATCTCGACCTTGCCGGAACTACCAAACCCGACAAACAAAGCAAAGACCGCCGAAACGCTGATGATAAATATCGCCGCTGCAATAGCGATGATCGGGCCCAAGCTTGGAGCCGACTGAGTCTGCACTGTCAGCGCCGTCGGTTGAGCTATTTCGGCCACTGGTTCTGCGGGCTTTTGAATCGTCGACATTTCGATCTTGGTCGCATTCCCTATTCTGATCGTGTCGCCGTCGACGAGCGGCGTTCCGGATGAGATCGCTGAGACATCATTTACGAAAGTGCCGTTCGTCGAGCCTTCGTCCACGATCCAAACGCGGCCGTTTTCGTTGTAAATCGTCGAGTTTAGACGCGATAGCCCTTGGTCATCGAGCCGCAGATCGGCGTCGCTGCCACGACCGATACGCGTTCGCCCCGATTCGAGCGGAACAGTTTGCTCGTCTTCGCCGACCCTGATCTTTAGGACAATTTCACTCATTTGATCGCAATGGGATAGAGTGTTGAAAGCGGCCGATCCTTGGTCAGTCCGAAGCGCGAAGGATTCTCTGCTACAATTCCAGCGGCAAAAAAACGCACTAAGCGTTCGCGTTCCGGAGCAGTTTTGATAGTGTTCCAAAGGTCACTTCGGCTTGATCCTAGCGAAGTCTTCCAGGTTGCGGCATCTTGCGGCGATCTACCAAACGCGACGGCGCCATAGACACCATCTCCGTCAAATACGCCGAAAACGATGGCCTTCATATAGATGGCAGCGGCACGTGCGGCACAATTTTGCGAGGCATCGGAAAGCGTTTCGGTACCGCATTGGCCGTTGTATTTATTGTCGGTGACAAACGTGTTCGACATGCGCCAGAGTCCTTCTTCATCGCCTTGTTTTGCGGCAACGAACTTACTTCGCTCCAATGCGAGCATAAAACCAAGTACCGCATCGAGATTCTGTTCGCGAACAAAGGCCGTATTTATTGCATCACGATAAACAGCGGCTCGATCTGCGATCCCCGGCTGAGCAAACTCGGCCGTTCGCTTCTTAACCTCGGTTAGAAACTGTTTATTGGAAACGTTGTACTGGAATCCGCCGGAGAACTGGCTCGCAAATTTCGTCGCCATTTCCTGCATCTGGAGCATCGAGACTTCGGTGTTTCCTGATGGTTGCTTTGGCAGCTCGGCGGTTGGCGAGACGACCGGCGTTGGCTTGGGCGTCAATTTAGCCGTATCGAACGCGAGCGATAGCGGCGGCGAGGTGAATGCAACGTTCCCATCCTGATCGATAAGCTGAACCTTTAGCAAATGATCTAAGCCATCGGCAAACTCGGGAATCGCTGCCGGATCGAGCGATGCCGAGAAACTCGGAGCCGAACCCGTAGCGACACGTTTGTCGTCAATAGTGTAGATCGCCTGGGCGACACACTCGCCGTTAGAAACCTTGATCTCAATATCGGTCGCCGCACTTAGCGAATCGCCGCGCTCCGGCTTAACAAACTCAGCCGTGGCACTGCATTCGCCGCCCCTCGTCGCATAAAAAGCACCGGCCGCTACGGCACATATAACGGCAAGCCCGCACACTGCACCGGCGATCAATAGCATAGGATTCGATCCTGAAGGAGCGGCGGCTGCAATTCCGGTGCTGACAACTTCGCTTGCGGCATAGGATGCTTCGCTCGTGATAGGAGAAAGATCCGGCCCATCGATAGACGCATCGTCGTTAGGGGCCACGGTCTGTGACAGGAATTCAGCCTCCGTCGAACCACCAAATTTGAGCTTGTCGCCATGGCACAAACGTCTTTCGCCAACGAGTTTTTGGCCGTTGACTTCGGTTCCGTTGCTACTGTTTAGGTCGATCAGGTAAAAATCGCCGTCTCGCTCCTCGATCTCGGCGTGAAAACGCGAAACATTGCTATCCGACGGAAACGCGACGTCATTGTCTTGCGTCCTGCCGATCGTGGTTACGGCCTTTTTTAGCGTAATTTCGCCGAATTCACTTTTTATCCGAGGCTCTGGCATCGTGTTTAATAGACGGCTAAACAGGGCCGATTTTGCCGTCAGAACGTAGTGTCAGCAGGTTGGCGCATAAGGAAAATGTAGTACAAGATCGCAACCAATATGGTTAGGACGACAAACAGCATGACAAGTATCCCTAAATAAGATCTACCTTGCTTTTTTGTCGTTTCTGCAGAACCTGGAAGTACGTTAACGATCCGCTCAGCAGTTAGTTGCTCAGAAATATATGGCTGTTCTTCGACTTCGACCTTCGGTATGAACGGCTGTTCGTCCGAAGGCGTTATATCGGGCGGCAGATACAGCGCCGAAAGGTTTTCTTCGATATCAGGCGAAAGAGTGTCAGGTTCGACGAACGATTCCGGCTCTCCCGGACGTGCCAAAATGACGACGCCGTCGCTCGTCCGGAAGATAGGTTTTGGCAGTTCCCAATTGTCTCCGGCCATCGGCAGAGCCTCCTTGCGAATTGCTAACTGGGCAGGTCAAGCAGATCTGCACGCGTAATGATCGCAGTTATTCGCTTAAAATCCTCGATCAAAACAGCAGGATTCTTCTGTAACTTTGCTTTGATCTCGTTGTATGTCGCATCTGAATCCAGCACGGGAAAACTAGCGTCCATCACGTCCGCAACGCTTGACGTCATTAGATCGCGATTCTGCAAAAGTTTAGTCAACAAGCCGCTTTCCCGCAAGCTGCCGACCGAATGGTTATCGTCAATGACAGGCAACTGCGTAACTCCGCTTTCATTCATTTTTGCAAGAGCGTCGGAGACCGTATCGGTCGAAGAAACAGAAATAACTGCGGCTCGATTCCCAAGATGTTTGGTTTCAGCGATAACGCCAGCAGTTATACGCTGCGGCTCGAGCATCAGCTTCTCCTTCATCCACTCGTCCGAGTGGAACTTGGTCAGATAGTGTTCACCGGTATCGCAGACAATAAAGACGACGAGCGAGTTCTCATCGAGTTCTTTAGCAACCTTCAACGCTCCGGCAAAGATCGTACCGGTCGATCCGCCGCAGAAGATGCCTTCGCGTCGAGACAATTGACGTGCAAGATCGAACGATTCGCGATCCGTAATATTGATGATCTCATCTACGATCGCGAGATTTGCGTTGACCGTCGGTAGTGCCTGGCCGATGCCTTCCACCAGATAGGGCGTCGGCTCCGGGACATGTCCCGAGTCTTTATAAGTCTTGAAGATAGAACCGTACGGGTCGGCGCCGATTATCCTTATGTCCGGATTCATTTCCTTCAAGTATCGAGCCGTACCGCTGATCGTGCCGCCGGTCCCAATGCTTGACACAAAATGAGTGATCTTGCCGTCAGTGTCGTTCCAGATCTCGGGACCGGTCGTATTGTAATGCGCGAGAGGATTCGCAGGGTGGCTGTACTGGTCAGGATAGAATGAATTTGGCGTCTCTTCGGCGATCCTGCGAGCTGTCGTAACGTAATGGTCCGGCGTTCCGGGCTTGGCTGCAGCCGGACAAACAACAATGTCGGCACCGAGGGCTTTCAAGTATCTATTCTTTTCGACGGAAACCTTGTCGGTCAGAACAAAAACGCACTTATATCCACGAACGGCCGCAACCAGAGCAAGCCCAATACCTGTATTACCGCTGGTTGCTTCGACGATAGTGCCGCCTTTCTTTAGTACACCTTCTTTCTCGGCCCAATTGATCATCGAAATTCCGATACGATCTTTGACCGAATAGCCCGGATTTAGGTTCTCCATTTTGGCGTAGATGGGCGTTTTGATCTTAAGTTGTTTGGTGATGTTGTTAATGCGTACGAGCGGCGTGTTGCCGATCAGACTGATAACGTCGTTGTAAGTTCTCATTAAGTACGGATTCACGCGAGAATTGCGTGCGTTTGGCTCAGCGGCCACAGTTTATACGACAGAGTTTATGCCGAAATCGGGTTTCAATCAAGATTCGTCAACAAATCGATGTTCCGACACCAATTGCCAAGGGCCGCCAAGGTAATGCCACATTGCGATTCCGGTCGCTCGCCCGGCCCACGGCTGATGTTTGCTCGAAAGCGCGGCGAGCAAGGCAGACGCTTCGTCGGGCGACACTTTGTTCTGTACGGTAATATGCGGATCGAACTTGTTCTTGTCCTGCGGCGTTAGATCGGCAAAGAAGTGGTCGGCTATCAAGCGACGTATCGAAACGAGTTTTGGCGAGATCACTTTCATAGCCACGCCCCGACCAAGCGACCGCCATTTTTCGAAGACAAGTTCGATCGAGTTTGTATCACGGCACAATAGGTTGATCAGCGTCGCCGCTTCATCGCCTTTTTTGTTAGGCAGGTCATGGAACAAAGTTAGGTGAGCCCTGAGGAAATTTCGCTCCGCAGGAAAGTGTTGATGGCGAAGGTTATCGAAAAATGTGAACGACTCATCATCCAACATTGCGGTTAGTATGATCGGCGGATCGTCGTTCATTTTGAGTCTCTTGCCGCCAGCAAACGCTGCGGGTCGTTGGTAATTAGATTATCGATCTGACGGTCGCGGCATCGATCGATCCATCGAGGATCATCAGCGGTCCACACCGTCACCGGCATATCGAGAGCCTTGGCATCACCAATTAGACTCGCCGACGCAAGCGATGTATGAAGGGAAATGCCGTCGGCTCCGAATTCGCGTGCCATCGCGATAATGTATCTTCGTCGGCGCAGAATCGTCATTATCGACGGCTCGAAAAGGGCGGCTGTATTTACTTGCGGCATGTGGAATTTCATCTCCGCGATCGCCCCCAATCGAAAGCTCTTGACGATCACGCGATCGAGTGCCGAATAGCCCTTTAGCAAGTTTGCGACAGCAGCAACGAGCGGCTTGAACTCTCCGGATTCGCACTTTAGCTCAATGAATATCGTGCCGCTCGCTTTCTCGTACAGTGCCAGCAATTGTTTTAATGTCGGAACTCCTTCGTTGATGAACTTCGGATCGAACCACGAACCAACATCCGTTCGAGCGAGTTCGCGTGAAGACACTTCGGCGACCTTGGTACGCAAGCTGGCAGTTCGCCGCAGGTCGTAATCGTGTATAACGACAGGCACGCCATCATTTGCAAGCTGGACATCGAATTCGACACCGTCCGCTCCGCATTCGATGGCTGCTCGAAACGCCGCCATCGTATTCTCGGGCGCGTTTCGGCTGTCGCCGCGGTGAGCGATTATGAGCGGGCGTTTCATTTCTTTTCGAGAAGAAAGATCGTTTTGGACCAAGCTATTGGCTCAGTGATCGGGAATTTGTGGTTGCCGACAATATTAAAGTATCTCGTCGCCGCCTCGCGAACCTTGTCGAGCGGATGGATCTTGAAATTGTAGAGAAGCTCGAGCATCGAACCGACAATAGACGGCTTTACCGGCAGAAAAACGAGAGGTGCTCCGGGCTTTAAGATTCGGGCAGCCTCTCGTAGGCCATCGTCGAGGGGCGTATATTCGAGTACGCCGCACATCAACAACAGATCGAACGTATCGTCAGCAAATGGTAACGCCAACACATTTGCCTGTACAAAATCATTCTTTGCCGACTTTGCGGGCCATCGCTCTAAACTCTCGCGGCCAACCTCAAGTGACTTTATTGAAAGATCGAGGGAAATGACCCGTCTTGACGGGAGACCGGCATTATGAAAAGCCTCGGTCACGATCCCGGTTCCACTACCTGCGTCCAACACAAGCGAATCCTGCGATAGTGATAGATCAAGCGAACGCAAGTATTTTGCGACCGAAGCACTGTAGCCATTGAGTTTCATCGCCAGATTGTGGACATCGGCGATACGGTCGTACAGACCTTGAGCTTTCGTCTTGTTGTGACGAACGTCTTTGGGCATAGACTATTTTTCAGCGAGCAATCTCAAGATCGTCGATCGCAGTTCGTCCTTTCGCGATGGACTGGTTCCGGTGGCGACGTATCGCACATTGCCTTTTCGATCGATCAGGACAGCAGTCGGCAATCCGGTAGCACCGTAAATTATCTGACTTTCCTGACCGAGAGCGACAGGAATATCATAATCCAATTTGTGCTCAGCCTTGAAACGCTTGAGCATCTCGATCTCACGAGCCTTCCCCGCTGCGTTGCCGTCAGCAGCGTCGTAGTATCGCGTAATGCCGAGAATCACTAGACCGGAGTCAGCATGCTCAGTCTGCCATTCGCGAAGATGCGGAAACGCCTCGAAACACGGGCCACACCAGGTTGCCCAAAAATCGAGCAACACAACCTTGCCCTTGAGGTCTGCAAGAGACCTTTGAGGCCCGCCGATCCAACTGTCGAATTTCGGCAAAACCGGTGCAGGCTCTCCTAGGATCGAGTAGTGTCTCTCTCTTCGCTTCAGGCGAGAGACAACATCGTCACGGAGATCTGCCCGTTCGAAATACTTCGATGCAGAGGCCAAAGCGCCACGATACTCTGCGAGAGCCGCCGGCTTGCGGCCGGTTTCGATCATGTAGCGGATCTTCGTGTCTGTCGCATAATAGTAGAAGCTGGTTGATTGGGTTTCTACTGCCGAAGCTCGCATTTCCTCGATCGCAGAATCGGCCTTGTCCTGCTGTCCAAGATCGCGATACGCCTCGAACTTAAGCATTCCGGTGTCGAGTATCTCGTCGAGTCCGCGCGCACGCGATGAAGCATTGGCCAATAGTTGTTTCGAGATGCTGAATGCCTCAGTAGCCCTCGTCGCCATTTTCGCGAATTCACTCTGCTTCTGATAGGCCTTTGCAAGCTCGGAGTTCATTCTCGAGATCTCAGTAAGCCTTTTCGGTTCAGACCCGAGATACGTTGTCAGTATCGCCTCCGCTTCGGCAGTTTTTCCACGCTTTGCCAATGAAACTGCCAATATTGAACGAGCCGTCTGGATGCGTTCGGCAGATGCGTCGTTGGCAGTCGTGTACCGTTGCATCATCTCGATAGTGGCGTCGAGATTCTCAGCGATCCAGTTGAGCATCGCCGCAAAGTAGACGTCTTCGGTCGCAAGGTCTTTGCGATTGCCCGCAATGGTTGCATACTTTGCTGCGAGTAGCCGCTGCTCGAGCTTAAGCTGTTCCAATCGCGCCTCAGAAAAGCCGATCTTTTTGGCTTCCATTTCGGCGGCTTTGTCGCGAATATAGCCGTTTGCCTCATCAAACAGGTCTTTCACTGACTTTTGAGAAATAGGATCCGGCGTCGCCGAGGTCAATGCCGGCGGCCGACCCGATTGCGCCGAATTGACGACCGGCGTCGCCGCAAATACGATGACGAGCAAAACTGTGGCGTTAATAAATTTCATTAGCTTCAATTCGTCGCACTTATTCGATTTGGCATCACCGTTGTGTCGATATCGAACCGATCCGCGATCATGTTCGCGGTTAAAGGAGCCAGCAGAATGCCATTTCGATAGTGTCCCGCCGCGATAAACGCATTCGACAGCCCTTCGATCCGACCTATAACAGGCATCTCCTCGGTCGCCTTTGGACGCAAGCCGGACCATGAATCATACGGCGTTTGCGATGCCAAACTAGGCGATATTTCCTCAGCCATCTCCCGCAAAGTTGCGATTCCGGCGTCTGTAACTCCCTTAGAATAGCCGACGAATTCGCTCGTCGAACCTGCCAATACACGACCGTCCCTCCGCGGAACTATGTAGCCGCGAGACGAATAGATAACATGCTCGTAAACACGTTTCGCCGTACGATAACAGATCATTTGTCCGCGAACAGGCACGATCCCAGCGGTCGCCAGGCCTAGTTTGTTCGTCCACGCACCGGCACAAAGGACCACGGATTCACATTCGAACTCCCGGTCGGCCGCCATAGCTCTTGTAACCGTGCCGTCCTTGGTTTCGATCTTGTCGATTTCACAGTTCTCAACGATCTCGATCCTGTTCAATTCGGCGTATTTTCGTAACGCTAATATCAATTTTCGATTTTCAATCTGCCAGTCGTTGGGGAAGAAAAGTCCTCCAACTACATCGGGCGAAATAAACGGCTCGCGACGTCTGATGTCAGCGGCATCGAGCAGCTCAACTGTCAGCCCGCGTCCTCGGTGCAGTTCGAAACGACTCTTAAGTTTTGCCATTTCGATCGATGAAAAAGCGACATAAAGCGTTCCATTCGTATCGAGTTCTACGTCAACGCCGGTTTCTGCCAATAGTTCTTTAGCAAACTGCGGATAAAGATCGCGCGATTCAGAACACAGATCGAAGAATTCGCCGCCGTGATCCGATTCGGCCTGCGGCCCCAACATACCACCGGCGGCCCAACTTGCCTCTTGGCCGCAGATACCTTTATCGACAATGGTTATGTCACTGTGTCCACGCTTATGCAACTCGCGAGCTATCGCAAGCCCGACCACGCCGCCGCCGATGATCAATGTTTCTCCCGCCATCCGAATCTAATAGTTGTCGATAAGCCGCCAACCGTTGTAAGTTTAATTATAGGACACGCATTATGAAACACACCATTACACTTATTCCCGGAGACGGAATCGGGCCAGAGATCGTTGCTGCGACCGTTCGCGTTATTGAGGCTACAGGCGTCGACATTGAATGGGAAACGCAGATTCTCGGTGCCCAAGCACACGAGAAATACGGCACGACGATACCTGACCAGACCATCGAATCTATTCGTAAGAACAAGGTCGCATTGAAAGGCCCGCAGATGACGCCCGTCGGAAAGGGTTTTACTTCGGTAAATGTCGGCCTGCGAAAGAATCTCGATCTTTACGCCAACGTGCGTCCGGTCAAGGCTCTGCCAAATGTGCCTTGCCGTTATCCCGAGCTCGACCTGGTCATTGTTCGAGAAAATACTGAAGACCTCTACGCCGGCCTTGAACACGTCGTCGTTCCAGGCGTCGTCGAATCGATCAAGATCATTACCGAAAAGGCTTCGACGCGGATCGCAAAGTACGCGTTCGAATATGCACGAGACAATGGCCGTAAGAAGGTGACGGCGGTCCATAAAGCGAACATTATGAAACTGTCAGATGGCCTGTTTCTTGAGTGTTTTTACAACCAAGCCAAGCTATTCCCTGATATCGAAGCCGACGACAAGATCATCGACAATTGTTGTATGCAGCTTGTAATGAGGCCCGAACAGTTTGACGTGATGGTTCTTGAGAATCTTTACGGCGATATCGTCAGCGACCTTTGTGCAGGTCTAATTGGCGGGCTCGGCCTCGCTCCCGGAGCGAACATTGGTGAGCTCGGAGCTGTGTTCGAAGCGGTTCACGGCTCGGCACCTGACATCGCCGGCCAAGGCATTGCAAACCCGACAGCATTGATGCTCTCAGCGATCCAAATGCTAAATCACATCGGCGAACGCGATGCTGCAGCCAAACTACACGATGCGATCTTGGCCGTTTTCGCCGACGGCACATCGATAACTCGCGACCTTGGCGGAACGGCGAAAACGAATGAATTCGCCCGCGCGATCGAAGACAAGATCAAGGCCAATTCAGCCGCCACAGCGTAACTAATTTGCAACTCCAGCAGGCTCCGCTCGTTCTAATCGTGCGGGGCCACAGGAGGCCACAGTCATGAAAATATTGATCGCAACCATCGCTGTCGCACTAACATTTGCAATGTCCGTAGCTGCCCAAACACCTGAGTTTCTGACGGTAAAGCACACGAAGCAGGGCTTTGCGAAAAAGAGCAAGCTCAAGATCAAATTCCTAGAGGTTGTCGAAGATTCACGATGTCCCACAGGAGCCCAATGTATCTGGGCCGGCAATGCAAAGATCAAAGTCCTGATCGACAACGGCACGACCAAGCAAGAGTTCGTCATGAACACGACCGATGGCCCAAAAGGCGATAGCTTCAGCGGTTGGGCTATCTACCTAGAAGAATTAACTCCATACCCAAAGTCAGGTTCGGCTACCGACCCGAAAAAATACAATGCCAAGTTCAAGATAGTCCGGCTATCACGTTAGTTCATTTTATACGGCTGCAGAAGATCTGCGGCCGCTTTCTGGTCCGAATTATTCCACCCGACTACTTCTAGGCCCCAGATCAAATCAGTTAGACCATTCGAGTAGAACTCATATCTTTTCCGGGTGCGCCAACGAACAGACCGCTCGCCACTTTTCTGTAAGTATAATTGAACAATACTAATCGGTGATCAGATAAACAGATTGTATTGAAGTTTTTGTAGATCGATGCCCCTACGGGTATCAGATACTTACAAGGCCTTACAGTATGCACGTCTCAGAAAGAGACGGCAGTCCGTTAGGTCAGACAGTTAGGAGTTTTATGATAACAATCAAGGCAAAGTGCCTTTTCGCAGCATTTTTCATCGGATCGATCGTGCTTTTGGGAACAATTGGGAATGTGTCGGCACAAGGTCAGGACCGCGACGAAGACCGTCGGGATCGCTGGGAAGCACGCCAACGTAACAAGGCCGAACGAGCTCGCATCAAGGCTGAGAACGAACGAATTCGTGTTGAACGCGTCCGCCAAGCAGAATGGGAACATCGCAACAGGCGAATGAACAGCGACCGAGAGCTTCGTGATCGCCGCTATAACGGCAATTACGATGCAAATAACAACGGCACGAGATATCGTGTTTATCGCAATGGTTCTTTTTACAACACCGACAGCAATGGCGCGGAACAGCTTCGTCAGGCTGTAAACGAAGGCTATCGACAAGGATTTCAGGCTGGACGTAGCGACCGAAACAGCACTCGACGCGTCAGTTGGACAAATTCGAGCGTCTATCGAAGCGGTTCATACGGATATACCAACGGTGTAAACCGAAGTCAGTATCAATATTATTTCCAGCAGGGATTTCAGCGTGGGTATCAGGACGGATCAAATCGTCGTTATGAAAATGACTATGATGGCAGCTACGAATATGGAACGAACAATAACGGATCGATGAGTATACTTGGAGCTATCCTCAACCAGATACTGAACATTCAAACTTACTAGTATTGAAGTTCATATGAACGAAAGGCCTCGGATCTAACGATCTTGAGGCCTTTTTTGTACAAAAAACAGGTGATCGATATTTCTATCGATCACCTTAGACCGGCAATGTGACTTGCCGAATTTAGCGGTGGGAACCGCTCCCCTTGTTATAAGTCGAAGAAAAAATCTAGTATCCGCGAATCGTTCAGGTTAAGAACCTTTCTCGATGCTCTAGCCATTTTGATACGACTTAACCAAAGCATATCTGATTTGACGATGGCAATCTGTTCGGTAGCGCACATAGAGCACCCTTCGTAATCATCGCGATCATGATCGAGCGTGTGTCATCACACAGACTGCATCACCTGCGATTGCTAATGTTTTTGTTCTATGAGAGGAATATATGGCATTTGATTCAATTTCAACGTCTACAGCAGTTCAAAACTACCTCCTCGCAGCCTTACCAGCCGACGAGCTATCCAGAATGTTGACCAAACTGATCAACGTCGAAATGGTCTTTAACACGGAACTTTATAAATTCAACAATACTATCGACAGCGTTTATTTTCCTCTGAGCGGCATTCTGTCATTGCTTGCTGAGGTAGATAAAGGGTCGACAACTGAAGTTGGAATTGTCGGGCGCGAAGGTATGATCGGCCTGCCGATATTTCTTGGTGTCAAGGAATCGCACGTTGCGGCCGTAGTACAGGGCACCGGACGGGCGATGCGTATGAACGCAACGGATTTTCAATCCGAATGCACTCGAGGCGGGGCATTGAACACAGTGCTGCGTCGATTCGCTAATTCAATGATGGTTCAGATCTCACAGTCAGCTGTTTGTTTTCGCTTTCACGTGATAGAACAACGGCTCGCTCGTTGGCTCCTAATGACTAGCGACCGTATGGAATCTAACGAATTTAGGGTTACACAAACATTCCTATCAAATATGCTCGGCGTCCGACGCGAAGCCGTAAATCGCGCTGCCAAGGCTCTTGAGGCAAATTCGCTCGTTTCAAACCGACGCAACTCCATCACTATTGTTGACAAGCAAGGTCTGGCGAACGCTTCGTGTGTCTGCTACGGCTTGATCCGAACCGAAGAAAAACGCGCGCTAAACGCCCATCAGTCCCACTGATATCATCCAAACAAAGAAAGAAACGGCACGGTTTTCATCCGTGCCGTTCGATCAGGCAAATACGCCTCGAAGGCTGTGAGAGCAACCCTCCGTACAAGCAACTGGTTTTCGCCGACACAGGTGTGTTGGATATGTGCAATTTTGGAGTGGCACACATTTCTCGATGTCCATGAATACGAGTATTAGACCAATCCTATCCAATTTACTCTCGCGTGTATGTGTCCTACCACACAGACGGCGCGCCACTCAGGATGATTAAATTAGGTGTATTGGAATGGAGATATTTCATACCAGAACGAACGGATAGCTACTAACGGAGAAAAAGATCATGCTGTGGACCATCGTACTTATACTTATTATTTTGTGGGCATTGGGATTTGGGATCGGAGGACTTGGCAACATCATACACATACTATTGGTTGTGGCTCTGATCGTTTTCATTCTTCAGATCGTCCGAGGTAGACGCGGGTAATCGGCAAACGTCTGGGACTCCTATTGTGCGCATGCGCACATTTCACAACTTCTATGATAGGCTCGGCGCGAGCGTCAACTAGAATCTGTTGACACTCGCGTCGTTTCTAATTGATCGATCTTGTGGCCTTAAGACAACCATTAAAGCTGCTGCCTATGTTTATTACGGAAGAAAAAAGTGATGCAAGGAAGAACCTACTACTTGCCGCACTTCCGGCTACTGAGTACGACCATATTTGCCAACTTCTCGAGTTCGTATCGCTTGATCAAGGCGACGTTCTATGGGAAGCCGAGGAGCAGAATAGTTACGTATATTTCCCGACTACGGCGATGATCTGTCTGCTGTACGAGACGGAAAGCGGACAATCAATAGAAGTAGGGATCATTGGGCGCCAAGGTCTGGTCGGTGTTTCAACATTTATGGGCGATGCGATCCTGTCAAACCGTGTCGTTGTTCAACGATCGGGCGAAGCATACAGGATGAAAGGCGTTGACGTAATGGCGATATTCACTGAAAGTGGCGATTTTCAGGATATCCTAATGTGCTTTACACAATCGCTGATTACTCAGATATCGCAAACTGCGATCTGCAATCGGCTTCATTCGGTCGATCAACAACTCTGTCGTTGGCTGCTGATCAACCACGACCACCAACAAACTACTACATTTCTGATGACTCACGATCAGATCTCTAATTTGCTGGGCGTTCGTCGCGAAAGCGTGTCCTTGGCCTCGGCACACTTACAAAACGCGGGACTAATCGAGTGTTCCCGCGGCAGGATCAATCTGATCGACCGAAAAGGCATTGAAGCGACTGCGTGCGAGTGTTACCAGGTTGTCGCGACCCAATACGAACAGATGCTCCGCAAATATAAGGTAAAACACGGCGCATAGACCGATATCTCCGCTTTGGTGACCTACCACACATACACATCGCCAAAACGGCCACATACTTATTATCTCTAGTAGGAAACTTGGCCGAACGGTATCAATTCCGAGACCTTTGGCTGGTTCGATCAATCAAAGAAAGTGAGTAATAATAAGATGTTAGAAACGATTAAAAACGACAATTGCACTCATGACCTGAAAGCCTCGACAGTTAAACTGCGTGATGGTCTTTTATATTTCGGTGTCGGAGCGACTATCGGTGCGACGCTTGCCCTGCTGTTCGCACCAAAATCAGGCAGCGAACTTCGGAGCGATATCGCAGATGTTTCGCGTCAGGGCTACGACGTAACGGTTGAAAAGGCGACTGAGATCAAGAAACAAACTGTTGCTGCGGTCAACTCGATCAAGAATACAGCAGGTTCGCTTTACTCAATTGCCGAAACTAAAATTGTCGACAGCGAACAGGCCGTTGTAAACGCTATCGAAGACCTTGCGACTGAGGTGAAAGACGTAATGAAAGGCGGAATCGAAAAGGCTCAAGACATTCCAGAACCGTCAGGCAACGGGCGTTCGGGCCGAAGACCGTCGAGCATAATGTAGTTGATCCGCAAGTAGGCCGAGATCATCCTCTTGGCCTATTTGCCGCCAATGGCCGAAGGCATGGTCAAAAACATCAATACGATCGTGAGCAAGAAATAAGGCACCAGCACGGCTGCTCCGGCGTAGTCTTTGGCGACGCGCTGGCCAAAGAACAGTCCGGTGATCGTAAGCGCGGCCAAAGCTGCCGCGTAGAAAATAATGATAGTCGAGCCTGCGACAAAGAAATAGACGATCCCGGCCGTAGCGGCAAGGCCTGTCAGCAATTCAAGAACCGTGATCTTTGCGACCATGATCTTGGTGAATGGGGCTAGAAATGTTTTCGAGAAATGTCCTGTCAGCCATTCAATGTTTCCTTTCCAATCAAAGACCTTGTCGAGGCCGGATTGTAAGAATAGAATCGCGACAAAGAGCGCACAAAACAGTGCCGGTAAATTCTTGATCAAATGGTCGTAATGCATAATGTTCTGCGTTACGCCCTTACTTACGCGCGGGCCCCTGCATCAGAGCTTCGATCTCGTCTGGATCCTTCGTTACTTTCGCAGTGAGGTTCAGATTTCCGTCTTTCGTTACCACAACATCGTCTTCGATACGAATGCCAATGCCGCGATATTTCGCCGGTGCCGTCTTGTCATCGGGCGGAATGTAGAGTCCCGGCTCGACCGTCAGCACCATTCCCGGAGCGTATGGCTTCGACTTTGTAGCTTGCTGATCTACGTAGTAGCGTCCGGCGTCGTGCACGTCAAGGCCAAGCCAATGGCCGACGCCGTGCATGTAGTATTTCATGTACGCTTTCTTTTTGATCAGGTCTTTCGTCTTGCCCTTGAGCAAGCCGAGTTTTTTCATTCCTTCGGTTAGCAGCTCGATGGAATACTCTTGACGCTGTAAATGAGTGTTGCCGACAATCGTAAAATCGATACACTTGAGCTGAACGTCTAAAACGACATCGTAGACCTCACGCTGAGCTTTCGTAAATTTGCCGTTCACAGGAAACGTGCGAGTGATGTCCGAGGCATAACCTTGGTACTCGGCACCGGCGTCGATCAGTATGAGATCGCCGTCTTTGAGCGGCATATTATTCTCGACGTAATGCAGGATGGTCGCATTTTCGCCGCCGCCGACGATCGAGTTGTATGCGACGCCGCTCGCACCTTTGTCTTTCATATAGGCTTCCATCAGAGCCTCGACCTGGGCCTCGTTCATGCCGGGCTTGACCTTTTTCATCGCCAGAATGTGTGCCTCTGCAGCGATGTTCCCGGCGGTCTGCATCAGTTCAATTTCCTTGGCAGATTTGTGCAGGCGCATCTCGCCCAAGATCGGCGTTGGGTCAATGATCGTATGCGGCGGATAGGCTGTTTTGAGACGCTGTACTCGCTGTTCGGTGAAATATGTCAGCAGTGTTTGATCGAGTTTCTTATCGACGGCGAATCGATAATAAAGCCTCTCATGTCCGTCAAGTATCTTGCCGAGATCACCCTCGAACTTTTCGATAGAGTACGCCTTATCGGCTTTGTAGTTCTTGACGGCACCTTCAACACCCTGACGGCGGCCAAACCACGTTTCCATCATCGGATCGCGAGGACGCACATAGAGTGTGTACGGATTCTTCGCACCCTTGGTAATGACCGCGACCGCATCAGGCTCGGGAAATCCCGTCAGATACCAAAAATCCGAATCCTGCCGAAACTTGAATTCAGTGTCATAACTACGCACTTGCTCATGAGCCGCCGGAATGATGGCAACCGAATCAGGTTCCATCGCGTCGATAAATCGTTTGAGTTGATCACGCATATTGCAAATGAGTTTACCGCAGATCGTTCTCTTAAGGAATACTGATATAATGCCCAATAACCTAATCCTGGTAATTTTTGGAGACGAATATGAAAAGACTACTTGGCCTTTCGCTACTGTTTTTGCTTTGTTCGGTCGCAGTTTTTGCTGATATTGCTCCGCTGAAGACGCCGAAGCCGACGCCTGCGTCAAAATCGAAGCCGGTCAGTATGCTGATGTCGATCAAAATGGATCCCGAAACAAAGGTCGCAACATTAAGCATTCCGCGTGCACAATTGAAAGAGTTGCGTGCACAGATCGAACAGCTCGAAGGTGAAACCGATGATACAACAGCCGCATTAGGCAGCTTTTCGAGAACGCAAACTATGATCAGCGGTGCATTCCTCAGCCTAGCTCTTGTATTTGGCGGATTGTGGTTTGTCCGTGGCGGAAAAGCGAAGTCAGAACCCGCGAAGTCCTTGCTGATACTGGCGATGATCGGAGTGATCGGTTCAGCGGGAACCTTTGTTTACGCAAACGTGGGGCCGCCAATGGAATTGAGGAGTATTACGAGTAAACTTTTCGACAAGAAGGCATTTGGCTATTGGACATCGGCTTCGGGAAGGGTCGATGTCGTGGTTTCAGACAAGCAAGCTATAGAGCTTAGCGTGCCCGTACCTAAAAACTGGCCGAAAGACGAACAAGACACCAAGGACAAAGAATAATTGGAGATAAACATGAAACGAATAATTGCTCTGACACTAGTAATGATGCTCGGCTCGATCGTAGCATTCTCAGATATCGCTCGGCCAGAACCCAAACCGAGTCGTACGCCGAAGGTGATGTTCAATGCAACTGCAGATATGTCGATCACCCTTGACCCAAATTCGAATAAACCTGTTCTGAAGATCCCGAATTCTGCGATCAAGTATCTACGCGCCGAACTCGACAAAATGGAAACCGGAGACGACACAACGGCTGCTGTTGCAACCGACAGCGGTACGTCACTTTCGAGAACGCAAACGATCGTCAGCGGAGCATTTCTTAGCCTCGCTCTTGTTTTTGGCGGATTCTGGTTCATACGATCGGGCAAGGCTGCGACAAAAGGTGTCCGAAATCTTGTAATTCTCGGCGTAGTTTCCGCTGTTGCCTTAACCGCGACCTTCGTTTATGCCAACATCGGCCCGCCGCCTGTTTCCGGCATTACAAACAAGATCTTCAACAAGAGTGCGATGCTCGGCGGTGGTTATGCTTATGAACGAAACATTCGGATCGAGCGAACTGACGGCGACACTATCGAACTGATCGTTCCGGATCCGCCAACGCCGGCACCGGCGAAAGTGATAACGATCTCACCAGCTAATAAGCCTGAATAGTGCACGAAGTCCGCGAGCAAAGTTTCGAATTGACGAGCGCACACGTTTTATTTGGTGCGTTCGTCATATCGTGCGCCGTCGCGGCGGCGTTGATAGGCAGCTTTCCATTGGCGGCTTCGATAGTGACGATATTCGTATTCGCGGGCGTTCACAACGTGATGGAGTTTCGCTACTTTGTAGCGCGAATGCCGATGCGTTGGGGACGCTCGCGTTTATATTATTCGGTCGGAATTGGCGGCGTGATCGTGCTGACGATCGCTTACCTAACGCTATATTTCGCGAGCGGAAACTGGCTTTGGGGCGAAGCAGGTTGGGCGATCTATTCCGCAGTTTGGAACACAACGTTCGTATTGTGGATCGCGACGATGTTCTACCTTCGCGGGAAACAAAGGCCGAAGACAGACTGGTCATGGGCGTTTCCTGCAGCGTTTATTGTTGCGGCACTCGTTTGGATAGTTCCTTTGTATTGGAGCCTCGCACTTGTTTACATTCATCCGTTCATCGCGATGTGGTTCTTGGAGCGTCAGATACGTCGAACCAAACCAGAATGGCTGACGGCGTACCACTGGTGCCTGGCTTCAATACCGATCTTCATCGCGGTCTTGTATTTTGCCTTCGCTTCGCAACCTAATCTTCCGGAAGATACGAATCTTTTCTGGCGGATCGCTCAGCACGCCGGAAGCCAGATCTTGCCCGGGATCTCGAGCCATTTCTTGGTCGCAACTCACGTTTTTCTTGAGACTATCCACTACTTTGTTTGGATACTGCTTATCCCGCTGATAGATCGCCGGGCAGTCCCATGGAAACTAAGCGAGATACCGATGTTCTCCGGCGGCGGCGGATTTCGGAGATTGGTAGTCGGTGCATTTGCTGTTGCGATCGTAGTTGTAGTCGCACTCTGGGCGGGCTTTTCTATCGATTATACGACGACGCGTGACATTTACTTTGCATTCGCCATCGGGCACGTGCTGGCTGAGTTTCCGTTTTTAATAAAAATGTTGTGATGTTTCTTTTCGACGAAGTAGATTTTGTTCAAACGCAGAATATGCCAATCGGCGAACTCTGGAAGTTCCTGCCGTTCGGCTATCTCGTCACGATCCTGATCGAAACGCCGATACTTTTGCTCGGTCTGACGAAAAAGCTTTCGATCAAACAGCGACTGATGTGTGGAGTCTGGCTCACGGCATGCACCTATCCGATCGTCGTCATCGTTTTGCCGACGTTATTCTACGGCTACTCGCGAACGTCGTATCTTATCGTCGCCGAGATTTTCGCACCTGTTGCTGAGTGCGTCATCTTCTGGTTTGCGTTCCGCGGCCGCGACTTCGTAAACGCAGATTGGATCCGCTCAATGATCGCCATCGTTATTGCAAATCTAGCGTCATTTGGACTCGGCGAGGTGATCGGATACTACGGTTGGTTCGGACTTTTTTGATCAAAGCCATCCACAGATAGACACAGATGAACTCAGATATTCGGCAATATTTCTGTGTCCATCTGTGTTAATCTGTGGACAATTTTCTGATGGATCTGCGGATTACAGAGCTGTTTTTGTCTATTCAAGGCGAATCGTCGCACGCCGGGCGGCCGTGCTCGTTTGTGCGGCTAACCGGCTGTCCGATGCGTTGTGTGTGGTGTGACAGCGAATACACATTTACCGGCGGCGAGCGAATGTCGTTCGATGAGATCTTCGCAAAGCTCGACGAATTCGGCTGTAACCTCATCGAGGTCACCGGCGGCGAACCGCTTGCTCAAAAGAACGTCTTCCCTTTCATTACCGAACTCTGCGACCGCGGCCACGAAGTCCTCATCGAAACCGGCGGCTTTGTCTCGACTGAGCAAGTCGACAAGCGAGCCTCGATAATTCTCGACGTAAAATGCCCTGCCTCCGGCGAATCGGAACGGAATCATTGGCAGAACCTCGAACGGCTTCGAGCGGAACACGACGAGGTTAAATTTGTCGTGGCCGATCTCGCAGATTGGGAATATGCGACGGACATTATCGAGAAACACGACTTGGTTTCTCGTACCAAAGAGATCCTGATCTCACCCGTAGACGGCATCGATATGCGGCCCTTAGCTGAAGCTGTCGCACGGAGTGGGCTCCGAGTGCGGTTCAATCTGCAACTCCACAAATATGTCTGGGGAGCGGACGTACACGGCGTTTAGGGATCATTTCTTGAGCGGGAGTTCGAGCAATTCGGTCGTATTTTCAACGACGCTTGCGGGTTCGAATGGACGATCTTCGATCAGCTTGCTCGTGGTAAATTGCTCGCCCTCGTTGGGCTCCGGCGACGGCATTCGCGGATTGAGTTTGTCGAAATTGATGAATTCTTTATAGTTAAAGCAGTAAACGGAAAAGAGAGCGAACAGCACGAACGCGGCCATCGCGATGTAAAGCAAGACGTTCGGCCCGAACAAGATCACCTTGTATTCATAGGCTTTGATGATGATCATTGACAGTGCGATGATCGCCGCAACAGACAGCGAGGCGACGCCGATCTTCTCGAACTTTCGAATACGATTCGCGATCGCTGTATACTCCTCGGACGGAAATTGCTCGGCGACATTCTTTGAAATAGCATCGAGTTTCAGTCCGCAGCGTCGGCAAAAGCTGTGATCGTCCGCGTTCGGTGCTGCACAATTTGGACAGAACATTTCAGAGAATTATACGCTTTTTTGAGACTTCGGTTCGGAATTTATGAAGGCTATCGTTTTAGTTTCAGGCGGAATGGACAGTTGCGTGACGGCGGCTATAGCGGCTCGGGAAAACGAAGAACTCGCATTTCTGCATATCTCGTATGGTCAATTGACCGAGATGCGCGAACGCCAAGCGTTCAAAGACATAGCCGACCATTACAGCGTCGAACAACGTCTTGATGTCTCGATCGAATACCTCACTAGAATCGGCGGATCATCATTGACAGATTCAAACATCACCGTCACCGACGCCGACCTCGACTCAAAAGAGATCCCAACCAGCTACGTCCCATTCCGCAACGCAAACATGCTTGCCATCGCGACTAGCTGGGCCGAGGTCATCAGTGCGAATGCGATCTACATCGGTGCGGTTGCTGAAGACTCAAGCGGCTATCCGGATTGCCGTCCGGAGTTTTACGCCGCGTTTCAAGAGACGATAAATACAGGTACTAAGCCGGACACAAACATCGAAATTCGCACGCCCATAATCGAGCTTTCGAAAGCAGAGATCGTGAAAAGAGGTGTGGAACTACAGGCTCCACTTCGGTTAACATGGTCGTGTTACCGCTCAAATGATTTGGCATGCGGCACATGCGATTCGTGCGTGCTACGCTTGCGTGGATTTGACATCGCGGACGTCGAAGACCCGATCGCCTACGAAATTTAACAAGGAGAACCTATGAGATCGACAAAAATGATCACGATCGCAGTCCTGGTACTTGCTTTCGCAGGTACCGTTTCTGCGCAGAAGAAACCTGTCTTTTCGTCAAGCTACACGAACCTATCTACGTGTAAGGAACTCGGCGGCCAAGAAGGCACCGACCCGGCATACGTATGCAAAGGCCCGGGCGGTTATCGGCTGCGGATCTACTCATCCGCGACGATGACGCATATCACCGCTGAAAAAGGTGACGAAAGCACTCCGGTCGCAAATATCGGCTTCGATTGGGCTCAGAACAAGGCCCGAGCCGAGTGGCGGCTCGCAAACGGCAAGCCCTTTGCCGTGATCCTACGCATTCCCAAATATGACGGCCGTACAGATGATGAGCCGGGCGTAGGAAAGAAGATCGGCGAAGAGCTGTTTGTGTCGGGTATCGGCGACTGGGAATTTATCAACGGATCAGTCGATGCAAAAACTCCGAACGCCAACGTAAAGGCACGTCAGATCGCTGATAAAGGATATCAACCGTAGCGAAACTTTAGTCCTCCGACAAAGATGCTCGCCGTGCCTCAAGCTCGGCAAGCCTTTCTCGTAACGCAGCGATCTCGGCATCGATCTCGGCGGCTTCGTCTTCGCCAACGCTTAGTTTGTGAAAGACAGGCGTCACGACGGTAAGTGTCGCGATCAGTATTGCCAGCACGCCCATCACTCGGGCTAATATTTCACCGTCGCCCTCGGGCATGAACCAGATCAGGAACAGTAGCAGGCCGACCAAGGCCCCGATCACGATGCGAGCCGCCATGTTTGACCACTCGAATCGGCGATCGAGTCGTGCTAGCGACAGCAGCGACAAATGTGAAGTCGATATCGCGAACAGCATCGCCGTGAGCGAAGCCTTTATGTAGTTTTCGTAGTCGTCAAATATATCCCAAACGATCAGCAGCGACATCACGGCGGCGATCACCGAGACTACGATGCCGACTGTTCCGAGCATCTTCCCCCGGCCGCTTTCGTAATAGGCACCATTCGCGAGTCCCAAAATACTAGTCACCGTGATCGTCAGCGTCGTCATCAACACGCGGACCTCGAGCTCACCAAAATTGCCAAACAAGATCACGCCAATGCCGATCAACGCACTAACGGCGACGGAGCCGATCAAGGTGTATAGGAACAGACGTTTGAGGTTCATACGAGGAGTTTTGCAACGAATGTACAAATAATACAATTCTCAATCTTGCATTCGCGGCTAAAATCTTAGGTTTTCGTTTTCAAGATCGCCGATCGCCGCGAATGCTATTCTCTCATTTACAAAATATTCACTCGCGATATTAGCGCAGTTTTCGAGGGAAACGGCATCTAATTTTTCGAGCGTTTCTTCGGTCGAGATCTGACGCCCGTGGACCATTTCGCATTGGGCGAGAGCGGCTGCACGAGAGGCGGAATCTTCGAGGCTTAATAGCAGCGAAGCTCGTGCTTGCTGTTTTGCGAGTTCAAGTTCGTCGGCCGTTACGCCGTTTGTCGCGACATCTCGAATTTCGTCCAGAACGAGCCCGACGACCTCTCCTGTCTGCTCAGGCGATGTGCCGGCATAAACCGAAAACACGCCGCAATCCTGATACAACGACGCCGAAGCCCCGACGCTGTACGCCAGCCCGCGTTCCTCACGCACCTTTTGCCACAACCGGCTCGAGGTCCCGCCACCGATGATATTAGAAACAACGTCCGCCGCATATCGCCGCTCGTCCGTTGCACTTGGATATGGCGTCGCGATGATCAGATGCGCCTGTTCGAGGTCCTTGCGTTGTTTGACGACGAAGGGAGTCGCAGTGATGGGAGGAAGAATATTTAACGCAGAGAACGCTGAGGTCGCAGAGATTTTTAAAACATCTTCACTCTGCGTCCCTTGCGTGCTCTGCGTTGAAAACTTTCCAGAAGCTAATTCAACCAACGAATCATGCTCCACATTACCTGCCGCGGAAATCACAAGATTCGCTGCATTGAAGACCTGTTCGTAATAACTTCGTGTATTGTCGTGCTTAAAGCTTTTGACCGTCTCCGGCGTCCCGGCGATGTTTCGGCCCAAGGGATGATCGGCAAAGAACGCTTCGTTGAACAGGTCGCCGAGGTATTCTTCGGGCGAATCTTCGACCATTTTCATCTCTTCGATAATCACCTTTTGCTCAGCTTTGAGGTCCTTTTCGTCAAACCTCGCGCTGGTCAACATATCGGCGATCAGGTCGAATGCTTTTGGCAGCTGATCGTCGATGACCTTGATCGCAAATCCCGTTTCCTCGTGCGAAGTGAACGCATCAAAGTTCCCGCCCAATCGATCCTGTTCGATCGCGATGTCTAGAGCCGTACGCTTCGCCGTGCCCTTAAAAACGCAATGCTCAATAAAATGCGAGATACCATGCAGCCCAGCCGGCTCGTGCCTAGCCCCAACGCGAAAAAAGAACCCAAGCGTCGCCGACCGCACGCCGGGCATTTTGTCCGTCAGCACGACAAGGCCGTTATCAAATCTGGTTTCGGATATGTTTTCTTTCATTAATAGTTGCCAACCGCAGATGACGCAGATGACGCAGATCTTTAGAACGATCTATTGTCTCCTATCCGCGTTATCCGCGCTATCTGCGGTTAACATACATTATTGTGAGATCGCATTGAACAGCAGTGGGAATGTCGCCAATGACTGTCCTCTGTACTGTGGGCGGAAGCCGAATAGGATTATCTTGCCTTTGCCTATTGTCACCTCGACGAGTGCGGCCTTTCCGGCGATCTTTTCGGCTCCGAGTGCCCAGCCGGAGAGGAGAATGTTTTTCGGGTCGGTTGGATAGCGGGCGATCACGCGGACGTCGGAACGCAGGCTGCTAGCCTGCTTCTCCGCATCCGTAAGCAGGCTGGCAGCCTGCGTTCCCACTTCAAACACCGGCGAGTTTTCGAACCAGGCGATCGACTGTTGGAGCATGCCTTTGGCGATCGGGTGGTTTGTGGCTAGTTCTGTCCGAAGGATCGAGCCGGGGATATAGAAATCTTTGCGGGTCAGGCCTTTGGTAACGTCGCGGATGGGCAGGTTGAATTGCTCTATCGCAAACTCCGTCGAGCGGTTTAGAAACACAAGCGTGCCGCCGTTCTCAACAAACTTCTTCAGATTCTCAACGCCCTCCTTCCCAACGCCGCCCGTATATTCATCCGGCATCGAGCCTTTCGCATAGCCATTCAATATCTGATTCGGCGACTGGTCGGGGAAGATGATAGTGCGAAGGTCGTTGATTTTGTCCGAACTTAGAATATCATTCTTCGAAATCGACCGGTGCACTTTCTTGCAAAACCGCTCGTAAACACCCTGAGCTATAAAGCTCTCTCGTTCAAGTAGCCAACGCGTCCAGCCTTCATCCATCGATGCTTGGTTGGACTTGTATGTTCCGAATACCAGATCCATTTTGCATCGAGACGAACTGACGGGTGGCGGCCCGAATCCAAGCGTGGTTGGATCCACTTTTGGTGGTGGAGCAAATTCAGTCGTAAATGTTCGAAAATTAACTCCCTGTAACAGCGCGTATGAATGGGCGGTTACGTCGTAAGGCGCGATCGGATGGCCACTTGCATCAAGTAGATCAGGATAAGACTGCGGCAAAGTTATTGCTTTAGCAAATGCGGCGTAAGGCTGGTCCATGCGGATTTCAATCGGAGAGCCAAGATACGGGTCATGACTCATAAATTCAACGCCCGCTCTCTTTAAGACATTCTCAATATTGCTCCGAGACGGAAATGCCTCGTCGATAACAATTGACCTGAGTTCGCCCTCCTTCCTCGGCCTTACCGCTTCTTTCCCGATCTCATAAAACCTCGACAGCCATTTCTCACGATTGTCGGAGGCGTGGTGTAGCAGGCTGAAGGCGGCGGTGGTCATGGTGTCGGTGATGTTTCTAAGCTTCCACTCGCCGCCTTTCCAGACTGGGCCGAAGTTGGGGGATTCCTTTTTCGGGTCGTAGCCGTCGTCGGAGCCGGCGGCTAGGTTTTCGAACTTTATGTTGACGGGCGACGCGAGCCTTGCTGAGGCAGTTTCGCTGAGGATACGAACTCCGCCGTGATAGTGCGAATAAGCTCGGGCAGGCGTCCATGCGTCGTAGGTCGAGTTGGTTGTGATGCCCTGATAGCCGAGTCCACGCATCTTCGTCGCCATGTAATTCCCAAGCTCGGTGTATCCCTCGACGATCTGTTTGGGCACATTGGGCTCGACGGGCTGCATATATGGCGGCAGGAACAGCCGCGAGCCGTTGCGGCCTTGTTGGTGGATGTCGTGGACGATCTGCGGGTGCCAGACGTTGTGGATCTTATCGACCGTGAGCTGCGTCTCGACCTGCGTGAAGGCATACCAGTCGCGGTTGTTATCGTGGCCGACGTATTTGTGATAAAGCTCAGGCGGCTCGGTTCCCTCAAATGGCGTCCCGAGCGTCTTGTCATACCAGTTCTTGACGATATCGACGCCGTCGGGATTTAGGCTTGGCACAAGCAGGATGATCGTGTTATCGAGAATTTTCTTAACATCAGCATGCGGAGCCAATGCAAGTTGGTGAGCGATCAGCATCGACGAAAGCGTCGAGCCGACCTCGGTCGAGTGAATGCCGCAGGTGATGAGTACGATGGTCTTGCCTTGGGCGATTAGCTTTTTCGCCGCGAGGTCGTTTGACCTGATGAGCCTTGGATCCGCCAGCTTATCGTTGATGCCGCGATATTTCTCAAGTTGCCGCAGGTTCTCAGGCGAACTGATCGTCACGTACACAAACGGTGCTCCCATCGTCGTCTTGCCGATCTCCTCGAACATAACGCGGTCGCTCGCCGCATCGAGTTTTTTGAAGTAATCGACAATACTCGCCCAACTCGCGAGTTTGCGATCGTCGCCCGGCGTAAAACCGATAACATCTTTCGGCGCCGGAATCTGAGCAACCGCTCCATAAACCGATAAGACAATTAATACGCAGAGACGCAAAGACGCTGAGATAGATTTCACTTTTGTTACTCCTGTCGTGTCTGTCAGTTTATGCCAAATTGCGTGGTATTGAAAATAAGAGCGGGGGGCGTTGCCCACCTTCCTTACTGTCTGTGGCTGAGTCGCACGGTTTATTCACTCAAGCTAAGTTATTGCAGTAAGTAAGGCGGGCCCTGCCCCGCTCTTGATTGCCTTTTCAATAAAACAGCGGTACATTCCATTCAGTACTTTCCCCGTAGAACTCAGACAACTTAAGGAGCTTCGAACGAGATGAAGAATCCGTTTCTAGAGAATTTCAAGCCGTACATTCCGGCGAGCGTAACGAACCTGCGTGAGTTGACCGCATTTCCTCTTATTGTCGGCACATTGCTCGGCATTATTTTTGGAGCGTCGTCGCTTTACCTTGTGCTGAAGACAGGGTTGACGGTTTCGGCGTCGATACCTGTCGCCGTGATCGCCATTACGCTGTTTCGGCTATTGTCAAAGGCCGGAATGCGTGACGCGACCATTCTCGAAGCCAACATGATGCAGACGACCGGCTCGGCCGGCGAATCGATCGCGTTCGGAGTCGGCGTTACGATGCCGGCAATTCTCATACTCGGATTCGATCTGGATATCTGGCGTGTCACGCTCGTTGCGGTGCTCGGCGGATTGCTAGGTATTCTGATGATGATACCGCTAAGACGGGCTCTCATTAAGGAACAGCACGGATTTCTCAAATACCCTGAGGGAACTGCCTGCGCACAGGTGCTCATCGCCGGAGCCTCGAAAGAATCTCGCGATGCAGCTCAGCAAGCGGGCGGCGATGCTTCAAGCGATTCGCAAGTATTACATCGCGGCAAGATAATCGCTACGGGCTTTGGGCTCGGATTCCTATACAAATCCGTAATGGACGTTTTCTCAGCATGGCACCCTGAGCCAGGCAAGGACCTGCCCGACAACGTTCTCAAAGGCGGTTCGATACATCTCGAGAACAATCCCGCATTGCTCGGTGTCGGCTATATCATTGGGCCGTACATCTCGGCGATCATGCTTGGTGGCGGCATTTTGTCGTATCTCATCCTGATACCTCTTATCAAATTCTTTGGCGAAGGCCTGACCGGGCCGCTTGCGCCGGCTACCGCAAAGACCATTGCCGAGATGTCGCCCGGACAGATCCGCGGCGAATACATTCTCTACATCGGTGCCGGAGCCGTGACTGCAGCCGGCATAATTTCATTGGCTCGTTCGTTGCCGACTATTTGGAACGGCCTGAAATCAGGCCTTGCTGACCTGCGTGGCAGTAGCAGCTCCGAGGGTGCCGTCGAACGTACCGACCAAGACATTTCGATGAAATACGTTGTCATCGGCATGATCCTGCTGCTCGGAGCGATCATGCTGTCGCCTTCGTTGGGGCTGTTCATACTTGATTCGCCGATCGTTTCGATCCTCGGCGCACTTCTAATTCTGGTGCTTGGGTTTTTGTTCGTGACGGTTTCTTCACGGCTGACAGGTGAGGTTGGTTCCTCGTCAAATCCTATTTCGGGAATGACGGTCGCAACGCTTTTGTTCACGTGTTTGGTGTTTCTAGCGCTCGGCTGGACAGCGTCCGACCCTTATTTTGTAACTGCTTTGTCGATCGGCGGCATCGTTTGTATTGCGGCGTCGAATGGCGGCACGACCTCACAAGATCTCAAGACAGGATTTTGGGTCGGCGGCACTCCGCGCAAGCAACAGATGTCGATCCTCGTCGGTGCACTAGCGTCAGCACTGGTTCTCGGACCGCTGCTTCTTTACTTGAACGACGGCGGAACTTATTACCAAAAGGTAGATGCAACGAGCTTTCCGGCCGGATTCTCGGTCACGGAGGACAAGCTGTTTCGCGATGGCGGTAAGCCGAAGGTCGAAACTGTACACACCGGCGAATATGTGACCGACAAGACCGAGTATAAGGTTTGGCAGAACACCGATCCGAAATCCGGTCCGGTCGGCAAATATCTCATCAATGCCCAAGGCCAACCGACGTACCTCGTCGATCCTGCGATCAACGGCGTGATAACCGAAGATGCGAACGGCAATAAACTGACGCGTTACGACGCCCCGAAAGCGACGCTGATGAGCTACATCATCAAGGGCGTGCTTGGCCAGGATCTGCCTTGGGGACTCGTATTGCTTGGGGCATTGATCGCGATCATGCTTGAGTTGGTCGGTGTTCCTTCGCTGGCGTTTGCGGTCGGACTGTATCTTCCGATCGCGACGTCGATGCCGATCTTTGTCGGTGGCGTGGTTCGTAAGATCGTCGATGTTTATCTTAAGAAGAAACTCGCAGACAAGAATATGACCGAAGACGAGATCGTCGCCGAAACCGACAAATCGCACGGCGTCCTGCTCGCCTCCGGCTACATCGCAGGCGGCGCCATCGCCGGCATTCTTATCGCGATCTTCGCCGTCGTTCCTTGGCTCAAGAGCTTGCAGGATTCGTCTGCGAAATGGGCGGCTGAAAGTAATCCTTTCTTCGCCGGCGACAGCGCATGGTGGCTCGGAGCAATTCCATTCCTCATCCTGTCGGTCATCCTCTACATGGTAGGCCGCGAGCGCTGGATGAAGGGCAAGTCCGAAGAATAAAAGGTGTTGTAACTTTTTGCGCGCGGGACGTATAATGTCGTTTATACGCTCCGCGCGATTTTGCGCGTGGGTTTCCTCGCTAATGGTTTGTAGAAATTGATCAGTATGTTCCATTTTGGAAAAGCGGTTTTGTTTGCGTTCGTTTGCGTGGCGGCAGTGTTATCGGGCTGCACGGCGGCGGAGTCAAAAGCAGGTGCGAAGCCGGAGGCAAATGCGGCGAATTCGGCTAATACTGCGACAAAGCCTGCCGATCCGAGCGGTGCGATGATACCGATCGACGCGGGCGGGCCTGCTGATACGGTGCGGGCGTTTTACACTAAGTTGCGCGAACGCAAGTTTCGCGAAGCCATTTTCCTGACAAACCTAAAGCCTGCGATCGAGAGCCTGACCGAGGCCGAGCTTGCGGAATTCTCCGTCGATTTCGAAGAGCTTGCCGGGCAGATACCGACTCAGATCAAGATCAACGGTGAAGTGATCTCAGGCAATACGGCAAAGGTAACTGCGATGCTGCCGTCCGAGGTTACAGGCAAAGAAGAAGTGCAGACCATTGACCTTCGCCGCGAAGGCAATGTTTGGATAATTCAGACCGTGGATGCAGTAGCCGAGGCTCAGATCAAGAAAGAGGGCAAGGATTACTTCTTCAATCTCAGGATAAAAACTCACGAGGACGAAGCCAAATCAATGCTCGAACGCGTCGCTAAGGCTCAAGTTGCACGCACGATAGAGAACGGCGGCATATGCGGCGAAATGCAAGAGCTGATCGACGCCGGTCTGTTGCCGGACGATATTAGGACGAGCGAATCGACCGGTTACAACTACGTCATCAAACTGACACCGGACAAAAAGCGATATTTCGCTACTGCGACGCCCGCTGTTTACGGCAAAAGCGGCAAGCGTTCGTTCCTGCTTGAGCCTGACAAGTCAGGATTGCCGCGCGTCACTAATACTGACAACGGCGGAAAACCGATGAAACAATGAACAATTTGTTAAATGGCAGGAGAAAAATGTTGTAGTTCTGCCAATAATTGTTTATTGATTAAATTCGCATTATCGTCTTCCACCTCATAAAGATGATAAGAGAACTGATAAATAGGTTTAATCGGTCGCTTTCCGAGCGGCTGGTTGCCAATCGCCGAAAACACGCAGCTCCGATGCGTGTTTGGTTCGAACCCGACATCAATACTCCTCATCACCATCAAATAGCCAAGAGCATGGCGATCCCGGGCGAAACGGTAGATATGAGCCGAACGGGCATAGCTTTTGTCGTGAGCTCGATCCGCGTTCAAGAAAAGTATCTTGTCGGCCAGGACCGAAAACTCCACGTCGAGATCGATCTGCCCAGCGGCCGGGTCGAGATGCAGGTCGTCGGCAAACGGTACGAAAAGGTCGGCATCCATCTCTCGGATGAGAAGTTTCTGATCGGCGCTAATATCGTTAAGCTCGAGACCGACAGCAACCCGGCGTATGATCATTTCCTCAAGAATGGCGCAAGAAAACCGAGCGGCACATCGAGCGGCTTAGAACTCGGCATCGACTAGTGGTCTTAACCGCATAAAACAATAGAACTGTTCCAACCGATCGGACGGTTCATCTCGAGAAGTTCCGCACAAAATAAGTTCAGGACGACTGCGCGAACAGTACGACAGGCAGCCTTGCCTGTCGGTCCGCGGTAATGAGAAAGACAGGCT
>JAEUQI010000260.1 GCA_016789145.1 Blastocatellia bacterium
CGCCCTCGCTCAAATTTGCAAGCTGGACGAGGCACCGCAATCCGTATTCTTCCTGTGCTGAAATTTTCATAAGCTATTCAACGGTATAGGGCCTGGCATTCTCAGATAGGCTGATTATCTCAAATCATTACTTTTTGGTCAAGATTGAAGGCCCTTGGAGAACGGAACCATGAAGGCCCGTGAAAGCCAAGAGATCGAACCACCTGTTTATCGGAAACTCGGCGGGTTGACCCTCATCCTTATTGGGCGTTCCATCTTTTCCGGATCTTTACCGCTCGTTCAATAATATCGGCGTTTTCGAGGATCTTGAGCCGCAGGTCGTTATCGAGCCCCGGATTATCGGCGAGGAATTTGTTGATTATGTTCAGCGCTTCCTCGCTTCGTTGGCCGCCGATGAAGGCGCCGAGCCAGCCGTTGACGAAGAATATCTTGCGGTTACGTTTGTGGTTAGGCAGCTCTTGCAAAGCCTTTTGAAGATACGGCAACGTCAGCTCAGAATGCCGGATCGAGTTCCACGGCCCGAAAGCCGCCTCGATCCAGCTCTCTGAAATTTCTTTGTTCTCGGTAAAATCCTTCCAGTACTTCGCCTTGTTCTCCGCCGTTGCGATGCCCGCCCTCGCGGCATAGGCATATCGCTTTGCATCGTCGCTCGTCTCCGTCTTCTCAAGCT
>JAEUQI010000261.1 GCA_016789145.1 Blastocatellia bacterium
CCTGGCAAACATCGCCAGTCATGTCACCCTGGTGCATCGGCGTGACAAGCTGCGCAGCGAAAAAATTCTGCAGGACAAGCTCTTTGCCAAGGAAAAAGCTGGCAAGGTGACGATCCGTTGGAACTGCACTCTCGACGAGGTACTCGGCGACCAGTCCGGCGTCACTGGCATCCGTATCCGGGACAAGCTGAGCAATGACGCAGAAGTCGTACCACTGATGGGGGTTTTCATCGCCATCGGCCACAAACCGAACACCGATTTGTTCGTTGGCCAGCTCGCCATGGAAGGCGGCTACCTGCTAACCCATTGCGGGCATCGGGGAAACGCGACGGCAACCTCGATTGCCGGCGTATTCGCTGCCGGCGACGTACGCCGAGCGCTACCTTGATAGTCTCGGCCTCGCCGGTTGAGATCCTGGTGGTTTGCAGACAAGGTGGACGGCAGCTACCCGCCACAGGCATGAGGAGCAACGCCGGCGATGAGTCAGCGAGATCACCACAGCGCGGAGGATCTGGCAATGGAGGATCTGGCCATATTTCTCGCCGCCGTTGACGGCGCCAGACCCTTGCCCAAGCGCGATCGCGTCGTGCTGGATGCGCCAAAGCCGAGTCCGCGGCCTCGGCAGCGGGAACTCGACGAAGCAGCCGTCATTGGCGAACTGCTGCGCGG
>JAEUQI010000262.1 GCA_016789145.1 Blastocatellia bacterium
AAGCGCAATCCGCGAATGTTCCTATCGAGTTGGCGACAATGACTCCGCCGCCTGCGCCGCCTCTGCCGTTGCTGATCGTCAAGCCGCTGATGGCGACGTTCAATCCGCTGCCTGATCCGCTGCCTGAAATGTTGAAAACACGGCTGGCGTTATTGCCCGAAACCGTCAACAGGTTTGCGCCGGGGCCGCTGACGGTCAGGTTCTTGCTGAAAGCCATTTCGCCGCTGGTCAACGTGATCGTGCGCACGACGTTGAAAACTGTGGGATCGAACATGATGTCCGATCCGGCAGGCGCGCCCAGAATCAACTGACGCAAACTGCCCGGGCCGCTGTCGTTCGTGTTGGTGACAAAGACGGTTTGCATTTCGACTGCGCCGATGTCGCTGGCGTCGCCGGTGTTGGGCGCATTGGGGATGCTGGGAATGTCGGCGCGGCGGTTGAATCCGCGTTGATCGGTGGCAATCGGTGAATCCACCGCGCCTTTGTCAAAGGCTGGACTGGTCAGGGACAGCGCGTGTACTGGCGTTGTCCCGCCAAAAATTCCCAGTGGAGCCAGTTGCGGATTGAGCGGAGCCGCAGCGGTGCCGCTCTGATCGTTCGTGCCGCTGAAAGTCAGCGTGCCGCGATTGCCAATCAGGTTGTAGCCGCCCGATTGCAGGTCG
>JAEUQI010000263.1 GCA_016789145.1 Blastocatellia bacterium
GCCGATCCTGGCATCATGAAGCGCGAAAGCAAGCCCGATTACGGCGCATGCGTTGCGATCGTGACACGAGCGGCTCAGCGCGAACTCATCGGTCCCGGTATCCTCGCCATCGCGCTTCCATTGCTGGTCGTTTTCGGCCTGGCCATTGGAGCCGAGACAGTGAACGTCGGTGGACAAGAATACAACCTCGCCGGTGCGCAAGCACTGGGTGGCTTCCTTGCCGGAACAATCCTCTCAGGTCAGCTTATGGCCGTGCTGCTTGCTAACTCGGGCGGCATTTGGGATAACGCCAAGAAGATCATCGAAGATGGTCTTCACGGAGGCAAGGGAACCGAAGCTCACAAGGCAGGTGTCGTTTGCGACACCGTCGGCGATCCGTTCAAGGATACGGCTGGCCCAGCGCTTAACCCGCTGATCAAGGTGATGAACCTCATTGCCCTGCTTCTCGCTCCTTACGTGATCTTCCCAGGTAACGACACCGTCCGCTATGTTGGCGCCGGCGTCTCCTTGGTCGCCCTCTACTTCGCGTTCTACGTGAGCAAGAAGGGCAGCCTCGCCTCGGGTATGGCAAGCGTCAAGGCCGAGACCGAAGCCCAAAGCTAAGGCTTATCGATCAAAATGAGGGCCTCCTGCAACTGCAGGGGGCCTTTGCTTTGAAGT
>JAEUQI010000264.1 GCA_016789145.1 Blastocatellia bacterium
TCCGTCCACCGCTGCGTCGTCTGCGGCCTCGGCCAAACGCAGCCAATTCCCGAAGACCTATCGCCCTATTACGAAAACTACTACGGCGGCCGTCATAGTTTTTCCGCTCGCTATCGAGCCTCGCGACGGCTCGCCCGAGTCTCTCGTTACGTTAACGACGGCCTACTGTTAGACATCGGTTACGGCGAAGGCACGTTTCTGGAGTTCGCCGCGACGCAAGGTTTTGAATGTGTCGGTGTCGAAAGGTTTAGCGGTTCGAATGAAAGAACATTCGCTACATTCGAAGACCTCGAGGCCGCTCGTCAAGCATATCCGACGCGGAAATTCTCGGCGATCACGTGCTGGCACTCGCTCGAACACGTCACTGACGCCGACGATGTTCTAGCTAATATATGCGAGATGCTCGCCGACGACGGTTCGCTATTTATCGCCGTTCCCAATTTTGCGAGCCGCCAGGCCGAGATGTTCGGCAAAGATTGGCTGCACCTAGACGTACCGAGACATCTAGTTCATTTTACTGAGATGAGCATCGAAAAGATGCTGCGAAAACACGATCTGCACATAGCCGACGTGTGGCATCACGAATCGGAGTACGACATAATGGGCTGGTCGCAGAGTTTTTTGAACAAGATATTTAGCGAGAAGAACGTCTTTTTT
>JAEUQI010000265.1 GCA_016789145.1 Blastocatellia bacterium
TCCGCGGACGGCGACGCGGAGTTGGACCTCTGGTATGTTGGGAGTGCCGACACTCTTGTCGGCGACGTTCGACGCTTCGTCGGACGTGAGTGATGCCGAACCACTGGTCGCCGGAGGAACCGGCGATGCGGACAAGAGTGTCCGCGCTCCCAGTTCGCCGTGGGTGGCGTTGACGCCGACGAATTCGGTTAGGATGAGGTCGAATTTCAGACCTAAGTTATCTAGGCGTTCGCGGAGTATCTTGTCGGCGGCTTTGGCTTTGTCTAAGGCATCGGGCCATGAATAGACTAATGTGCCGACGGATTTGTAGCCGTCTTGGTAGGCGATGCTGACTTTGTAGAAATCCGTGTTCGGGTTGCCTTCGATGCCGAAGACGCGGACTTTATCTGAACCAGCATCTTCTAACCGAATTGACGAGAAATCTGCGACGACGTCGGGCGTGATGTAGGCTTTTGGGTCGCCCATTTCGTAAAGAAGCTGTTCGGTGACGCTCGGCACGTTGACGCGGCCGCCGGTGCCTACGTGTTTGGTTACGATGAACTCGCCGTTCGGCGAAACCTCGACGATAGGGAAGCCGATGTTCGCCATGTCGGGGATCTCCTGCCATTTGTATTGGCAATTGCCGCCCGAGACCTGAGCACCGCATTCGATGATGT
>JAEUQI010000266.1 GCA_016789145.1 Blastocatellia bacterium
CTTGCTGATACCAGGCGAAGCCCGAGCCGTCCCAATAGATGAGGCCGCTCGCCGATTCGGTCTTGATCGCCATCAGCGCATCGCCCCTCAGGACCGGAGGCGCTTCGTCGAAGGCGCCCTGCTCCACTGCGCCCTTCGGATATACGTACCAGGCATCCATCCACGCAAAATCGTCCCCGCCATTGCCGATGCTCTTGCCCGCTCCGACAATCTCGATGCGCCGGTCGAGGATGAAGGCAATGCCGTGCTTGCCGCTTGCTGTCTCGGCGACGAGGACCGCCGTGTCGGCCTTGCCGTCACCGTCGAAATCGCCTTGGACATAATAGGGATTGAGCCGGGCCGAGAGCGTGTAATTCGCGGTCTGGGGAAATTTCGCCAGCGATTCGACAGCCGGTGGCGGCAGGCTGGCGCCGGTGACATAGTCAAGGTCGCCCGGTTCGGCGGCCAGACTGCCTCCCGCACACAGGCATGCGCCGGCAAACAGCGCGGCCAAACGGCGCGCCCTGTGGACAATACCGGATATGCTGACATGTTCTGACGCCACACTGCTGACACTTAACGCTATAGCCATTGCGATCGTTCACCTTTTGGACTAGACAGGGTCGGCCGTGGAGATGACGATTGCCCACAATTCTTAGGGTTGGTCCATATCGGT
>JAEUQI010000267.1 GCA_016789145.1 Blastocatellia bacterium
GAGGAGAGATGTAACGACGATCTTGTTCATAGGAAACTGATACGCAAAACAAACTTGTACAGTTTAGAGCATAGTCGAAAACCGCGGCTGAGCGACGGTTTTTCAATGAATGGTCGAAATGTACGGATGACCGGTTTCGATACGGCCGGGCCGAAGTCAGGCTGTTCCGATGGACCGATAGATATCGGCATCGACCTCGGCGAAGATATTGTCCCTGCTTTCGATCTCGGCGAGGATTTCGTTGTCGACTTCACCGGAGTCGAGCATTTTGGCCAGCAGGTCAAAACGTCGAATATGCGACTGGAATCGCCGCGAGGAATACTGCACGGTCGTGCCCTGATAGATCTGGAACGCCCAGTCGGAGGATTGAGCTAACAAAAGCTCGCGGGCCATTTGGTTGAGGATACGTCCGCCGGAGCGCAGGCTGCCGGCGTTCCAATAACGGTTCGCGTACTCGGTCATCTTCCGCTCGGCGTCGTGCTGATACGGGTACATCCAGGAGTTACCCTCGTTGATCCATACCTTGTAATAACCATTTTCGCCCCACGACGAAGCGGTCGGCTGCTGCACCTGTATTGGCAAGCCGCTGTCGAGAAAATCGCCCGGCGTGATGCATTCGATCTCGTTCTGGTCAAAGTGGATCTTCTTGAA
>JAEUQI010000268.1 GCA_016789145.1 Blastocatellia bacterium
CTCGCGGCGAGGAGCGTCGTTGGGGAGGGACTGTGTGCGGCCCGTGGTTCCGAGGGCGGCGAGGAGAGCTGCAACGAGGACGGGGACGGGACGGCGCATCGACGGACTCTCCGGCGAGAGAGGCCTGAAGTCTACTGCTGACTGGTCTGTGTGGGAAGCTCAGGTGTGTTGAACGGCCTTAAACGACAAAAGGCCCCGCGTCGGTGACGACGCGAGGCCTTCGTAGAGATACTCCCGGCAGTGACCTACTCTCCCACAACCCTGCGGCTGCAGTACCATCGGCGGTAGCAGGCTTAACTTCCGTGTTCGGAATGGGAACGGGTGTGACCCTGCTCCTATGACCACCGGGGAGCCCATTGCGGTCGGTCGGGAGCTCGAGAGATGAGCGTCACCGACCGAAGGTTGACCTTGGGGGTCGACCGCGATGCCCTGGGGACGGAATATCTTCCCGCGCATGAGCGTCGCCGCGAACTTGTATTCAAAAACGAGGGACACCGATTCGAGTTTGTCTCGAACCGGGATCCCGTCTCGCCGTGCGCGGCCGCGTGAGCGGCCTGGCAGGCGGACTGAATACCCTGCAAACGGTAGATCGTGTTCACCACTGACCCTGCGACGTGTGTCGAAGGGAGGGTTAAGGTCAAGCCTCACGGC
>JAEUQI010000269.1:0-385 GCA_016789145.1 Blastocatellia bacterium
GAATGTTTCGGAAAGTTTCCGAAGGCTTCGGAAAGTTTTGGAAAGTTTCTAAAAATTCTAGAAGGTTTCTAAAAATTCTAGAATGTTTCGGAAAATTTGTGAAGATCGGGTTGCGAGCGTGTAACTCTGTGTGTTTTCAACAGGTTAGCGTGATTTTGGGATTTGGTCGGTATTGGATCGGCGGTGAAAGTTGGAGTTGATCGCACGCAGAGAACCACCCCGTCATTCCGACAAAAGACATCGGAATGCCACCCCTCCTTGGTAAGGAGGGGAGCTTTAAAAAAGTATTGACACGGTTCTTTTGCATCTGATATTACTAGAAATTGGAGCGAGGCTTGGCAGAGGTTTCGGCTTTCTTCACGAGCTGAATTTGCCGCCTGGTTCG
>JAEUQI010000269.1:395-651 GCA_016789145.1 Blastocatellia bacterium
CTACCTTACGAGTATGCTCAGATATTCGTTGCTGATTTCCCGCAAGACGATTTTCCTCATAGAAAATTCCTTCCTGCGAAAACTCTCGAAATAATTTGTACAGACACGTTTGCGTTTGACGACATCGGCTCGGTTCGCGGTAGATCACCGCTGAGACCAACGCTGAGTATGCTCGTTCCTATCTTATTCCCGAAATGGGAAGGAGGGACATACATATGTCTCAACATTACTTCTGGTGGCCGAAACGAAAAGGCGA
>JAEUQI010000026.1 GCA_016789145.1 Blastocatellia bacterium
AACTTGATTCCTTTGCGAGTCAGAGAACCACCCCGTCAGCGGAAGCCGCTGCCACCCCTCCTTGGTAAGGAGGGGAGTTGGAAGAGTTGCGTCCCAAATTTGGTGGTGAGTGGTTTGAAGGCACAGGCCCGCACGGAGTCTTCGGAGTAAGGGCGTTAGGTGCAACGCAGTGAGAATGGCGGCGGCCGGCAGCGCTTGCAGTACCTGAGTTCGACACGTGCACGGCGGCCGCCGATACTTCTGCGTTGTATGTTACGCCCTGACTAACGTGCGGGCTTGGGCAATGGGCATGGCGGACTGCCGTTAGGTCGAATTGGATCTTGCGTTCAGGCTCGAATATCTCATCGAAACTGACGACCTCATCGAGTATGCATCCCGGGCCGAAGCGGCTTTCGATGATGCTGTCTAAGACGGTCTCGACGAACGCACGTCTGCGATCGGGAGGCGTCTCGAACAGCTTCACACGAAGCGGTTTCGGTCGGGAGGCGGTTGATGATGTTTTGCAAAATATCGTGTCCACATTTCAACGCTAGCACCGAAACATGAACGATCGAACCCTTTTCCGTTAGAAATCCCGATTTCCGCGAAATCACGAAGTTTTTTTTTCAAAAAGGTGGCACTAAACGATCATATAGACCGCGTAGCCTATTGCGAGGCACATTCCGGCGTAGATGGCGGCGACTATGTCATCGGCACAGACGCCGACGCCGCCGGGCAGATCTTGGAGACTGTCGATCGGATATGGTTTCCAGATATCGAACAGGCGAAATAGCAGAAAGCCCGCTAGAACAAAATGCCACGACGCCGTCATCGGTATGAACAGCAGCGTGATCAGCATTCCCATTACTTCGTCAACGACGGCCTCGGACGGATCGGAGTTGCCGAAGATCGTCGTAGTTCGACCCGACGCCCAGATGCCGATGATTATGAACGAGACCAGCAAGATCGAATTCGCAGCCCAAACGAGCGCTGAGAACTGAGCAGTAGAGTAACCGAGGCCTTGAAAAAGCAAGCCTGTGTCGATATCGAGCTTCTGAATGAGGAAATAAATTCCAACACCGACCATCGACCCGAACGTCCCCGGCATCAACGGCAAAAACCCAACGCCCCAAGTTGTCAGCGCGATGGCGACATAGTCGATAATGCCTTCGGGTTTTCGTTTGTCGATGGTCTGTTTCATAACATACCCAGTCGCTATCGCTCCCGGTTCTGACTAGAACTCGATTCCCTGCTGGGCGTAAATGCCGGCGTGGAATGGATGTTTGATCTCACGCATCTCGGTTACGAGATCTGCGGCTTCGATCATCTTGTCGATGGCACCGTCAACGTTACGACCGGTAAGGATGAGATGCAAGTGCGGCTGTTTTTCACGGACGGCCTTGATCTCGGCGATGACGGCATCGATGTCTAGGAAACCGTAGCTAAGAACGTAAAGCAACTCGTCGAAAACGAGCATATGGTAGTCTTCGCTACGCATTTTCTCAACGCAGAGCGCCCATGTTTCTTCGCTGGTCTTAATGTCCTGTGTTTTGTCGTTGGTGTCCCACGTGAAGCCGTCGCCCATGGTGTGGACCTCGATGCCGAGTTTGTCGAAAGATTCGTGCTCGCCGTAACGGTCGGTCTTTGACTTCATGAATTGGATCATGCAGCAGTTCATATCGCGACCGGCGGCACGAACGAGCACTCCGATCGCAGCCGTAGTTTTGCCCTTGCCGTCGCCGGTATTTAGCATCAGCAAGCCCTTGGTATTCTCGCGATAATCATCGCGCCGCCATTTGTAGCGTTTTTCTTTTGTTTCAGACATCGTTATTTCGAATACTTTTCTACGACCTTTCGAACTCGCTCGGACGCGGTTCGCGGAATACAAAACACGTTCGCACCGATGTCGCCGCTCGCAAACACGTCGATCTTGACAAGTTTGTGGTCGTCTTCTTCGACCCTATAGAAATCGTGATCGCCATGTTCCGCGATAAATTGGATCAGGTCGTTAGGCACGTAACCGAAATTCGCGCTCTGCGCCAATGCCATTTCCATCAGAATGATCGGTAGCTTTTCGCCCGTGAACAGCCTCGTTGCACCTTTGAGCATCATCAGCTCAGCACCTTCGATATCGACCTTTACGAAATCGACCTTGCCGATCTTGTTCTCCGCTAGATACGAATCGAGAGTGATCATCGGACATTCGAACGAATCAGACGGCGTGGCTCCTTTGGTGGCGATCGAGGCATGGCCGGTCGGCTCGCCGTCGAAGAAGTTCATCGTTATGGTTCCCGGCTCGTCGCCGAGAGCGACGTTGTTGATCTTCACATTTGCCGGCGAGCCCATTAGCTCGTGATTCCGCTTCAACTCGGCAAATGTCACGGGCACCGGCTCGAACGAATGAACCTGGCCCTGGCCTTTGACGACGCTTGCGAACAGCGTGGTGTACCAACCGTAATTTGCACCGATATCGAGGCATGTATCGCCGAAATCAACGAGCTCACGAGCCATCTCCGTGATCGGCACTTCGAATTCGCCGTGAAAGAAAACGGTCTCCTGCATTCCGGTCGTCAGGTTGACCCAAAGCTTGCGGCCATCCCTAAGATCGACTCGCAGCGACCGATGCGGACGGCGGCAAAGCGCCATCGCGTACTTGAAAAGTCGATAGCTACCCTTTTTTATTGGTGTGTTGAATGTGTAAGTGCGGATGGCACGCAGCCAGAGATCCTCGATCTTGTGGCGAAAACCGGATTCGTCGCTCTGTTCGGAAAGATTTGCCATTTAGCTGCGCGAAGGATCTACGAATGGTTGCCATTCGAGGAACCATTTCCGTTGGATGGCAGTGCGTGTTTAAGGGCAGAGACGATCTTTGTCTCAGCCTCGTCCCAAGAGCCTTCGATGCGAAGCCCTGCAGCATTCTTGTGGCCACCGCCGCCAAATTGTTCTGCGACCTTGGCGACGTTAATGTCGCCCTTAGAACGAAGGCTCACGCGAAACTGATCGCTGCCGACCTCGCGCATATAAACGGTCGCAAGCACATCGCGGGCGGCGAGCGGAATATTGACAAAACCATTGTTATCGCCGTCAATGGCGCCTGCAACATCTTTCATTGCAAGGGTTTGCCGCAGCATTGCGATCTTTCCGCTGTCATCACGCTTGACCGTGTCGAGCACCTGACGCATCAGCTCGATACGCGACCAAGGATAGTTGTTATAAACTGCTTCGCCGATCGTTGCGGGTTTGGCACCGGCTTTGATAAGTTCGGATGCTACTTTCAAGGTCCGGTCGGAGGTGTTTGGAAAATGGAACGAACCGGTGTCGGTGACCAGCGCCATATAGACGCATTCGGCGATCTCTTTCGTCACTCTGCCGCCGATCGCCTTGCAAAGATTGTAGATCATTTCGCCGACCGCGGATGCTGTTGAATCGATCCAGTTGATCGTACCGAAATGCTCGCTTGTGGCGTGATGATCGATATTGACGGTAAAGGCGCGTTCGAGGCCGGCAATTCCGGGACGGCCGATATCGCTGCATTCGATCACAAAAACGGCGTCGTATTCACGATCTAATTCCTTAACATCGCGGATCTCATCGGCACCCGGCAAACTCCGATATGCCGGTGGAACATCTCCGTGGACGATAACTTCGGCCTCTTTGCCGAGGCTACGCAGCAACCAGCATAGTCCGAGCGATGATCCAACGCCATCGCCATCGGGCTTAATGTGGGTCGTTATCCCGAAGTTATTCTTGCTTTCAATTAGCTCAACTACTTGACTTAACACAGATTGAACAGTGGTCAGTGGTCAGTAGTCAGTGATCAGCTAAGGAATATTTTCTTAACCGGTCACTGACCACGGATCACTGATCACTATCTCCTTCCTTTTCAAATTCGCCTTGTTCGTTGAGATCGCTGAGGATCTCGCCGACACGTGCCGCATTTTCTTCGGCAGTGTCTCGAACAAAGTGCACGTGTGGAGCGTGCCTAAGATCTAAATTCATCGCTACCTGCTGTCGGACGAAGGTCGAAGCATTACGCAATGCCTTCAACGCCAGTTCGATCTCGGCATCCGAACCTGTGATCAGGACAAAAACCTTAGCGTCCCGCAGGTCGGGTGCGACCTGAACCTCGGTCACTACGACCGATTCGAGAGCCGGATCGTTGAGCTCGAACCCAACGACCTCGGCGATCTCCTCTTTCAATGCTTCAGCAAATCGTTCCGGCCGACGCATATTTACAATTCCGTTGCGGCGATCTTCTCGATCACAAATGCCTCGATCTCGTCATCGATCTTGATGTCGTTGAAATTGACAAGACTGATGCCACATTCGAAGCCCGTTTTGACCTCGTTCGTGTCTTCTTTGAAGCGTTTGAGAGCCGCGATATCGCCTTCCCAAGTGACAACGCCGTCGCGAATGAGCCGTGCCTTTGCCTGTCGGCGAATAACGCCATCGGTGACGCGGCAACCGGCGATGGTGCCGATACGCGAGACCTTGAACAGCTCTTGCACGACAGCCTTGCCGAGCACGACCTCTTTCTCGATCGCATCCAGCATACCGATCATGGCTGCACGGATCTCTTCTTCGACCTTGTAGATGATCGAATGCAGGCGAATATCGACGTCTTCGTGTTTCGCAATATCAGATACGCGAGCCTCAGGGCGGACGTTGAATCCGATGATCACGACCGCTGTCGAAGCATCGTCAGCCTGCGTTGCCGAGGCAAGCAGAACGTCCGATTCGGCGATCGCACCGACGCCGGCACGAATAACGCGAACCTTGACCTTTTCGGTCGAAAGTTTTTCGAGCGTTCCCTTGAGAACCTCGACCGAACCTTGAACGTCGGCCTTGAGAATAACAAGGAGTTCCTTGATCTCGGCCTGGCCGAGCGATTCGATGCCGCGTTTCGTCGTCTTGAGCATTGCTGCCTGACGAGCGTGCATTTGCCGCTGCTGAGCAATATCTTGTGCTCGATCGACGTCAGCGACTACCTGGAATGTGTCACCCGCTTGGGGTACGCCTTGTAATCCGAGGATCTCGACCGGTGTTGCCGGCGGGGCCTCGCGAACCTCTTCGCCGCGGTCCGAGAACATCGCACGAACCTTTCCGGAGAACTGTCCGACGATGAACGGATCGCCGATGCGCAAAGTTCCCTGCTGTACGAGAGCCGTTGCAACTGCTCCGCGGCCTTTGTCGAGTTTTGCTTCGAGAACAACGCCGGACGCTCGTCGCGTCGGGCTTGCCTTGAGAGCGAGAATGTCGGCCTGCAGCAGCACGGTTTCGAGCAAAGTGTCGAGATTCAGCTGTTGTTTTGCTGAAACTTCGACCATTTCAGTCTCGCCGCCCCATTCGACGGGCTGTAGGCCGAGTCCTGAAAGTCCTTGTTTGACCTTGTCAGGGCTTGCTCCGGGCTTATCGACCTTATTGATCGCGACGATCAGCGGCACGCCCGCAGCTTTCGAATGCTCAACAGCCTCGATCGTCTGCGGCATGACACCGTCGTCAGCTGCGACAACCAGAATTACGATATCGGTCGCCTTCGCCCCACGGGCACGCATCATCGTGAACGCCTCGTGGCCCGGCGTATCGAGGAAGACCACACGACGCGGCTCATCCGGATTATCCGGATTCGGAACAAATACACTGTATGCACCAATGTGCTGAGTGATGCCGCCGGCTTCGCCTTCGGCGACGTTAGCCTTACGGATAGCGTCAAGAAGCGATGTCTTACCGTGATCTACGTGTCCCATCACGGTGATGACCGGCGGACGATCAAACTCGACGTCATCTGCGTCAGCTGCGATGAGCTCTTCAAATTCCTGTTCGATGACCATTTCTTCGAACGGAACGAAGGTGACATCGTAGCCAAAGCCCGCTGCCATTTCCTTTGCCATTTTCTCGCCGATGGGCTGATTCAACGTTGCAAACACACCACGTTTGATGAGCAACTGCACGATATCTCGTGGAGTGATACCAAGTGCTTCGGCAAATTCGCGAACGGTTGCGCCGTCGGTCAAACGAACAGACTTGAGGTTTTCGGCATCGATCGCTCCGACCTGATCAAGCACACGTTCTTCGATGGTGCGTTTGACGGGTGCGTCGAGATCGCGCTCGGCAAATCTGCCGCCTTTATCATCTTTGCCCTTGCGGCCGCCGCCGCGTCCGGGGCGACGACGATTGTCTGCCGGCGGAGTATATGTAAGTTTCGGTGCGGCCGTTTCGCCGGGCGTGCCCTTAAACTGCCCAACGCGGCCTTTGTCGCCAACCAGGCGTCCGGTTTTAGTCGGGCCTTCGGTTACGAGTTTATCACCGGCCTTGATGCCCTTCTCGAGTGCCTCTTTCGTGAGCGTTAGCGTCTTACGAACGACGCCTGATTTGCTAACGACTGCACCAGGAACTGCAGGTGTTTCAGGAACTACAGGAGCGGCCTCCTCTGCAGGCTCAGCTTTTTCTTCGGCCGGCTCGACGGGTTCTTCGGTTTCGACGACCGTCTCGACCTTCTTTTTAAGTGTTTTTGTTGTAACTGAAGGAGCTTTTTCCTCGACAGGAGCAGTTACTTCGGCTTCGGGCTCGCTTTCCGTTACTACTTCCGGAGCTTTGGTCGCTACGAGTTTCTTGACCTTTGGCTTTGCAGCCGTTTCGGGCTCAGCAGGCTCGGCAACAGGCGTTTCCGGTGCGGCTGCCGGTGTTTCGGCTACCGGCTCCTCGACCGACGGGACTTCGCTTTCATGTATCGCGCTATCGGCACCGTCGGCGTCTTTCTTGACCGCTTTGATAACCTTGATCGCGCGTTTTGGCGCCGCTTCAGTCTTCGGAAAGTACTTTAGTCGAACCTTCTCCGCAAACTCAGCGCTAACCGAATTTGACGCAACGCTGACATCTGCACCGACGCGACGCAGGTCTTCCATGACACGCTTTGTGTCCTGCTTTAGCTCACGTGCTAAGTCGTAAATTCGAACTGACTTTCGAACTGGCATAAATCGAGATCCACACAAACCCCACCTTAAGAGGGCGTTTCGAGAATGTGCGGCTCATATTTCACGCCGCACGGGGTGGCCTATTCCTTTTCGTCGGCTTGGCCTTCATCTTCGTTTTCAACGGCGGCGGCGTCCGCTTCCGTTTCTGCTTCCGTCTCTGCTTCGGCTTCGGCTTCCGCTTCTGCTTCTGCTTCCGTTTCCGCTTCTACTTCTACTTCAGCAACTTCCGCTTCTTGAGCCACTTCGGCCTCGTCGGCGGTCACATCAGCTGATTCCGCTTCTGTGGCATCCGGGACTTCGTCGGCAGCGATCTCTGCCTCTGCTTCGGGCTCGTCGCTTTCGTTCTTAGCGGCCACGATCGCCTTGGCAGATGACAAGATCGATTCCGCTTCGTCAAGACTGACGTCAAGCGTATCGACGAGTTCGTCAACGCTGGCGCCTGCCAACGCTTCCACATCCTCGATGCCTTTCTCGGCGAGAGCTTCGGCCTGAGCGGCGGTCACAACCTCGAGGGCCGTGATCGGAACTGATTCGCCGGCTGCCATCATACGGCCCATCTGCTTGGCAACTTCTGCCTTGAGCAATTCTTCGCTGACGATCTTGATATCCCAACCGACCAGACGTGCGGCGAGGCGAACATTCTGCCCCTTCTTACCGATCGCAAGCGATAGCTGATCCTCGCCAACGATCACTTCCATCTGGCGGTTGTCGATAGCGGTGATTCGAACCTGCGAGACCTTTGCCGGCGACAGGGCATTTGCGGCAAAGACTGACGGTTCATCCGACCATTCGATAATGTCGATCTTCTCGCCGCGAAGCTCCTTGATGATCGATTGCACACGCGAGCCTTTCATACCAACACAGGCTCCGACCGGATCGACATCCTTTTCGTTGGACGTGACCGCGATCTTTGCACGGTCGCCCGGCTCACGAACACAAGATTTGATCACGACGGTTTCGTCGTAGATCTCGGGAACTTCCATTTCGAACAAACGCTTGAGCAGGTCTGCCGAAGCACGCGAACAAATGATCTGTTGACCACGCTGTTCTTTCGATACGTCGGTGATGACGACGCGAATACGCTCGCCCTGATTCCACATCTCACCGCGTGATTGTTCTTTCTTGGGAACGATCGCTTCGAGATTATTGCCGAGGTCAATGATCATGTCGCCGCGTTCGAAACGCTTGACGCTTCCGTTGATGAGCTCGCCCTTGCGGTCGATGTATTCGTCGAAAACCTTCTCTCGAATAGCTTCGCGAACCTTCTGAACCAAGATCTGCTTCGCTGTTTGAGCAGCAATACGGCCCATTTCCTCTTGCGGCAACGGAATGAGGAGCATATCGCCGACCTCGATCTCATCGCCCGCCATTTCGATTGCGTCGGCGAGAGAAAGTTCTGCAGATTCGTTCTCAACTTCTTCGACAACGGTCTTTTGAACCGAGATCTCGATCATTCCCTCTTCGGAATTCCAATCGACCTGGATACTGTCTCCGGTCTTATCCTGCGTACGAAACTGCTTTCGGGCAGCCGCTTTCACGGCTTCCTTCATGGCCTCGATGACCATGTCGCGGTCGAGCCCCTGTTCATTACAGAGAACCTCAATGCTTTGTCCGATCGATGAAGTCATAACCAAATACTTTTGCGGCCCTGACCGCTTATCCTTTTTTAACGCCGCTTAAATTCTTCCTGAAGATCGATCTTCAGATTTGCCTTTTGAACATCTCTGAACGGCAATGTGATCTCGCCGATCGTTCGATCGTTCATCGTAAATTCCTCGCCTTTGACCGAATCCAACATTCCTACAAAGGTCTTTTGGCCGTTGTATGCGTTTCGCATCTTTACCTTGATCAAGCGACCGGCAAACCGTTTCATATCGCTGATCGTGTAAAGTTCGCGTTCGATGCCCGGCGACGAGACCTCGAGAACGTAACGTCCGGGTATCAGATCCTCGGCTTCCATCAGGTCGCCGACATCTGCTGAGAGCGAACTGCAATCGTCCAATGTTATGCCGTCCGGCTTGTCAATAAAGATCCGAACAACGGCGTCTCGCTTGGTGCCGGCGATCTCGACATGGACGAGTTCGAACGACTTGGCATCCGCAACCTTGCGTGCCATTTCTCGTACTCGGTCAACCGTTGAACTATCAAGCATCAGAACCTAATCCCCAAAAAAATAAAAAGTGGGCACGAGTCCCACTTGATACGTCCGCACGATACGCATCGCAACAAACAATCAGCATACAATATTTCTTGTTAAAACTGCAAGTCTCTATTGTCGTAGATCACTTGATCTGCTCAGCAGCTTCTGTGATGTCCGACGACACGCTTTTGATCTTCTTGACCGAATCAGCCGCGTTCCTCTCGCTCAAACCATCGACCAGTTTCGAAAGCTCAGCGGCCAGGGCTGCCAGCTTTTCCTTGTTTGCCGAAAATGAACTGACGCCATTCTCTTGGTTGGAGAGCGATCTTTTGACCTCAGCAATTCCCCAATGCGTCAGCCGAAACACGTTCGGACGCGATTCGGTGACCCAACTTTCGGAACGAAGATAATTGGATATTTCTTCGATACTCGGAAAGTAACCTTCGCGTTTTACGATCTCAACAAAATCGACATCGACAGATTCGCGGCCGCCTGCTGCCTCGTATATCTTAACGAGCATTTTGTGATAGGCATCCATATTCATCAACTCTCCATTCCTGCAGAATTCAAATAGGCTATACGTGCGGCTCCGAGTACGCCTGCTCGATCACCAAGTTTCGCGCGGACAATCGTAACATGACTTGCAGGTATTTCGAATGCCCGAGCCTTAACCTCGGAAAGGACAGAAGGCCGCAGAAACTGCCATGCTTTCGAAACGCCGCCGCCGATCACGATCTTGTCAGGGTTGAGCGTATTCACAAGGCCCGAAAGCACGACGCCAAATGCACGGCCCGCGATTCCGAAAACTTCTATCGCGTGCTCGTTGCCCGCCCGAGCGAGTTCGAACACATCTTTTGACGTGGTGACTTTCAAACCGGCGTCTTTTGCCATTCGCACGATCGCCGTGCCCGAAACATATTGCTCGAGGCAGCCATTACTACCGCAACCACACGGCGGTCCCGAGGGCTCGACGCATATATGGCCAAGTTCGCCGGCCGAACCATTGGCTCCTGTATGCGGCCTGCCATCGATGATGAGTCCGCCGCCAACGCCCGTGCCTAGCGTAAAGCCGATAACATTCTTCGCTCCCGTCGACGCGCCAAGCCAATTTTCGCCGATCGTAGCTGACGTTGCATCGTTGACAACCAACACTGGAGCAAGGAACTCGCCGCGAAGAACATCCCCGAGGCCGAAGTCATCTAATGCCGGCAGATTCGGTAACTTCGACAGAACCCCCGAAAGCGTCGAACTCGTGGTCGGCACGGCGGCGGCCACAGCTAACGGCGTTCGTGTCTTTGAAAGATCGAGCACCTTGGAAAAACCCGAAATAATAGACGAGACAACCGATGCTGTGTCAGTTCTAGGCGTACTTCTCCGGTGCGAAGCCACGATCCTGCCATCACGAAGGACCGCGGCGAACCGCATATTCGTGCCGCCAAGATCCATTGCAACTACGATCTTTTTCATCTCTATGGACGCTTAGGACGATCTGCCTCGGGAACGTTCTTGTATACGTCCTCAAATTTCGCATAACCATCTTTTATGATCGTGTCCATCAAATTCGCCTTGTCTACCGAAGTCACCTCAAGCAAGATCGCCGGCACGTCCTTTTTAATTGCGTCATTCGTGAACGGCTTGGTATCAAGCGGCTGTTTTTTCGCGAGCTTGATAGCAGCCTCGACGGCGGCATTTGCAAGCGGAATGATCGGCTTGTACACAGTCATTGATTGTTTGCCTTCAGCGATCGATTGCAGAGCGTCGATCTGTGCATCTTGGCCTGTAACAATCACCTTGCCTGCGAGATCTTTCTTGGCGAGTGCACTGATGACACCGCCGGCCATTCCGTCGTTTGAGACGACGAACGCTTGGACATTGTCGTTATTTTGCGTGAGGGCATTCTCAGCGAAGTTAAGGGCAAGCTCCTTTTTCCAGTCATCGATGAACTGTTCGCCGACGATCTTAATTTCGCCTTTATCGATAGCGGGCTGCAGAACTGCCATTTGCTCCTTTTTCATTATGTGAGCATTGTTGTCAGTATTCGCACCATAGACCATCACATAGTTACCTTTAGGCGCCTTTTGCAATGCGTATTCTGCGATCTTACGGCCAATGACGGGAACCTGGTGAGAGATGTAAAGGTCGATCTTTTCCGAATTGATAAGACGGTCGTAACTAATGACCGGAACGCCTTGAGCCTTTGCCTTATCGACCATCGCGGCGGCTTGCGTCGCATTTTGCGGGGCTATGACCAGAACGTCAACCTTTTGCGTCAATAGATTATCAACATCGTTTGCCTGACGGTCCGGGCTATTATCGGCCACGGTAATGACACAATCGACATTCTGTGCCTTGCAGTGAGCCTCAAAGGCTTCACGGTCTCGTTGCCAGCGTTCTTCTTTGACGGTCGCCATTGCGAAACCGATCTTGACCTTTTTGTCACCCTGATTCGCCGGCCCGGCATTCGATGATGGTGAATTCCCCTGATTCCCTGAACAACCGCTCAACAGTGCGGCCGCGATAAATACTGACAGCAATAATGACTTCATTTTCTTGGCTCCCTCAAACTATTTAGAGTTATAAACTATTTCGATAGAATTAGAACAAATCTATAAACGTCGGGCAATTCGGCGGCGGAGATCTTATATAGTAGTGGTTCGGCAGGGCAATGTTCTACGCCGTTCGCGAACTGTTTTTTGGCCTTTGCATTGGCCATGAATTGTGATTTAATTACGTTATCAAATCTTAGCTTGGTTTTAGTATCGATAAGCGTTCGAGATCTGGTTTTCGATTTTTACGTGATTCGTAGCGTTTTCATTGACAATGAGGCCTTGTTCGCGTATAAGATTGAAAGGTTTGATGTTTTGAAATTATTGACTTAAAGCAATTGAAGAGGAGAACTATGAATAGCAAACTGTGGATCAAAAAGGCACTTTCTTCGTGCACTATGGTCGCGATCATCGCGACATACTCAATGGTTGGACTTGCCTCAGAGGGCAAGGCATCTGGAGAACTTACGTTTAATGGAACTGAGTCGGTTGTAGTGAATGGAGAGGCCGCGACGTCTGGTCGTACCATTTTCTCTTCGAGCACGATCGTGACCCCAGCCGGCACATCGGCGACTCTTAACTTGGGCAAAGCAGGCCAGATCGCAGTTGCTCCTAATAGCAATCTTCAAGTCAGTTTTGATAACGGTAACGCAAACGTCGTTCTTTCGAATGGTAGCGTTTCGGTCATCTCTGCAAAGAACGGCGTGAATGTCAATTCGCGTATCGTAGCTGAAGGTGAGACAGCAACGGCTGGTGAAACCTCGAGCTCGGCACAAACGACAAACAAGAAAAATAACTGGTGGCCGTGGGCGCTCGTTTTCGGCGGTGCCGCATTTGGCATCCTTTTCGCAGCGATCAACAGCACTGATAACCAGTTTGGCGGTTCAACAGGTGTCGTTAGCCCTAACCGTTAGTCTGGCTGTACCTGACCTGGGCCATGAATGGCTAGTCAGGTAGTTTCAACTATTCTTTGATGAATAGTATTAGGAGGAAATTTACTCACATGTTCGGCAAAAATAGTATTCGTAAATTAGTAACAACGCTTACCGCGATCGCAGTTTGGTGCGTCTATTCGTCGGTAGCTTATGCAGTCCCTGGCTCGGCTTCGGGCGACATTTCGGTGACCGGTCAGGTAACCGTCAATGGCCAGCCGGCTGTTTCGAACTCGACATTTATCTCGGGTAGTTCAGTCACAACAGCAGCAGGTTCGCGAGCAACCATCAGCCTCGGCAAAACGGGCCGCGTGGAAGTTCAGGAAAATTCAACGTTGACGCTCACTTTTTCGGGTTCCAGCATCATCGCATCGCTTGAGTCAGGTAAGATCCAGATGTCCAACGCTATTGGCGTTTCGACCTCGGTGACCACCAAGCACGCGACCGCCATTGCTGACGCTGGCCAGGCTAACAACTTTTATGTTCAGACCGCTTGTGCTGATACTTGGGTCGACACCGTTTCGGGCGTCGTTGTCCTAAGAGAAGGCACCTCGGATAAGCAGGTAGCTGCTGGATCGTCGGCTTCGGCAGGCAACATCCAACAGGCTGGCTGCAAACCGTGCTTGCGTCCGGGTTCGGCACCTGAAACTGCAGTCGCCGGATGGCCATGGTTGATCCTGCTTGCAGCCGGTGCTGCCGGTGCGGCGGTATTTTTCGGAACGAGATCGGAAGATACGACGATCGGTGGCGGCACCGTTGTTGTCAGCCCCGCTCGTTAGTTAGTACTTCAATTGTTTTCTACGCGGGTCATGTATTTTACGTGACCCGCGTACTTTTTATATACTTTGTGAATTATTTAACAAAGCAGATCTAGACTTTTATATGCGAATTGCGGTTATTGGTACAGGTTATGTTGGGCTCGTCTCGGGAGCTTGTTTTGCCGAATTTGGCGTTGACGTCACATGTGTTGACGTCGACGCAGCAAAGATCGATAAGTTAAAGGCCGGCGGCATCCCGATCTACGAACCTGGGCTAGATACTATTGTCGCTAAGAATGTTGAGGCCGGACGCCTCCATTTCACCACAGACATCAAGGCTGCGGTCGAACAAGCATTAGTGGTCTTTCTAGCGGTAGGTACTCCTCCTCTGCCTGATGGAACACCTGACATGAGCTTTTATCGCCAGGCTGCCAAAGATGTTGCTGAGGCGATGAATGGTTACAAGGTGTTGGTGACAAAATCCACGGTTCCCGTTGGCACAGGGAAATGGCTTCGTGAGTTCGTTCAGGAAAATCTCACTATTGATACGGAATTCGGAGTCGCTTCGAATCCAGAATTCCTACGCGAAGGTGCTGCGATCGAGGATTTTATGCGGCCTGACCGCGTCGTCGTCGGAAGTAACGAAGAGCGTGCGATCGAGGTAATGAAGGAGCTCTATCGCCCTCTATACCTGATCGAGACTCCTGTCGTCATTACATCTCTCGAAGCTGCCGAGTTGATAAAGTATGCGGCAAATGCATTTCTCGCCACGAAGATAACGTTCATCAATGAGATCGCGAATCTATGTGATGCGATCGGTTGTGACGTTCACGACGTTGCTCGAGGCATGGGCATGGACAACCGAATCGGCCGTAAGTTCTTGCACCCCGGCCCCGGCTACGGTGGTTCTTGCTTTCCGAAAGACACGCGTGCTCTTACGACCGTTGCCGACCAGTTCGGTGTCGAGACGCGTATCGTGGACGCTGTTATCGAAGCCAACGATCGCCAGCGAGACGCCATGATACCGAAGATCGAAAAACTTGTCGGCGACCTTAACGGTAAGAAGATCGGAGTGCTTGGGCTCTCGTTCAAACCTGAGACCGACGACATGCGCGAATCGCCTGCGATCGAGATCATCGCTGGCATGATCGAACGCGGTGCAACCGTCAAGGCATTCGACCCTGTCGCTATGGACGAATCGAAGCACTTCATCACCGGCATCGAGTATGCAACAGACGAATATGATGCACTCGACGGAGCCGACGCAATGGTGATCATCACCGAATGGAATCAGTTTCGGGCTCTTGATTTTGACAAGGTCAAAGCTCTTCTAAACGCACCCAAGATAGCGGACCTTCGCAACATTTACGAACCATCGGATATGCGCGAACTCGGTTTTGATTACGTCGGCGTTGGAAGGTAATATCATTTCATAGTCTTATCTCAAGAGATCGACTTGTTCGGTCTCTTGTTCTTTTTATAGGCCATGGCATTAACTACAAGAGTTCTAGTCACCGGCGGTGCCGGATTCATCGGTTCTAATCTGGCTGACGAATTGATCGTTCAGGGTGCCCGCGTATCAATAATCGACGATCTTTCAACCGGGAGCATCGAGAACATCAATGATATCACCGGCGATTTCGACTTTGTCGAAGGCAGCATCAACGACAACGAGGCTCTTGCACGTGCTATCGAAGGCTGCGAGATCGTCTTTCATCAAGCGGCTCTTCCGAGTGTTCCACGGTCTGTCGAAAATCCCGCCGAGACACATTTGGCGTGTGTCGATGGCACGTTCAACGTCCTACGAATAGCAAAAGAATCAGGTGTTCGCAGGATCGTTTATGCCGCGTCTAGCTCAGCTTACGGCGATCAACCAACTCTGCCAAAGGTCGAATCTATGCGGGCAGATCCGCTTTCGCCCTATGCGGTCGCGAAACTCACCGGCGAACTATACTGCCGTGCCTTTAATAACGTCTACGGTCTCGAGACGTTCGCCCTGCGCTATTTTAATGTCTTTGGCCCGAGACAAGACCCATCATCGATGTATTCCGGCGTGATCTCGCGATTTATTGACTCTCTGATGACCGGCAAGCAGCCTGTGATCTACGGTGATGGCGAACAATCTCGAGACTTCACGTACATAGCGAACGTAGTTAACGCCAATATCGCGGCGGCTCAGGCGACAAGCGGTTATGGTATGACGATGAATGTCGCCAACGGCGACCGCATTTCGCTAAATCAGCTGCTTGACACGCTCAAGATGATAACCGGCAATGAGGATGTCCAAGCGGATTACCAGGCGGCCCGCAGCGGTGACGTAAGGCATTCGCAAGCTGACAACACTCTAGCCGTCGAGCACCTTGGTTATAGAGAATTAGTCGGTCTTGAGGAAGGCCTGAGACGGACGATCGACTGGTGGAAGTCCAGCCGATTCGCCGCCTGACGCTTATTTTGCCAATGTGAAGACATCCGAAGAGATCGTTGTATTAATAGCGATCTCTTTTGCTTTGAAACTACAGTATGCCGTGATCTGCCCCAGGTCGAAACGTTGAGCAAACTTTTCAGGAACAAAAACTCCTTCGAGATCCCGATATTTGTCGATCTCTACAGACGTGGTGCCCGGCATTCCATTGAATTCGAACGCTGACTCGTATCCCTTTACCTGATTAGTCTTGGTATCAATATAAAAGTCAGTATAGTTGCCGTCAGGAGCCGTAATGCGGAAGCCTGACTTCCCTTTCGCAGTCGCGGGCAACGCATTTATTGGATAGGCCGCGTCACCGATTCGGCCGAGAACATAGAAACCCGTACGATCCAGCGGCGGCAGCTTGAACGCTCCCTGACCGTTTGTGAGCGTCTGAGTGCCGTCGTAGATCTGTTTGATCGGCTGAAATGGATTATTGAGGTCAATGCGATATTTCTCACCGGAAAAGACCATCGCAAATGTTGCCGGAACAGCTTGGCCAAAGGCATTTACATCCACGCTTCCGCTCAATGTGAGTGACTTCAGTTGCTTAAGCTTGTCACCGCCGTGGGCTTTCAGAACGACCGAAGCCAGTTCGCGAGCGGCCTTATCAGCGGCAGCGGTGTCGGGCTTAGACACCAATTTCGCTGATGGCTGGCCAAAGCTAGCAAACGCCAATACAAGCAAAAGGACTAACAAAAATGAGATCTTCATATAATTTGCTTCGAAACCCTATTGTACTTCGTTTCAAAAAAAGAGGCGAGAGATGCCTAAGCACCGCTCACCTCTAGCTTTTCCGGAGGGAAAAAACTTACCAGTTGAATCGAACGGACAAGTCGACACGACGATTAGCCGAACCACCGCCTCCGCCGCCAAATCCGCCAAATCCGCCTGCTGTCGATCGCGATCGTCCAAATGATGGTGAGGTCAGCGACCCTACCGGCGAACTAAGGTTCACGTTGTTGAACAAATTCTGGATGTTCACGCCAAACGTCAGATTGTACGGGTTGCGATTGTCACCGCCGCCACCGAACATTCCGCCCATGCCGCCCATGCCGCCGCCGCGGTTACCACCGCCGCCGCGATTGCCGCCCATCGCACCGCCGTCACCCGCCCGTGGGGCATTACCGCCTGTAGAAGCTGTCGCATCCTGCTTCTTGCCGCCAAAACCGAACGTTTTTGTCAGGTTAAGGTTCACAGAGACCGTTCCCGGACCTTTTCCGTAATTTCGCGGAATTATGGTTGTTTCAGGATTAGACACACCGCTGATATCACACCAGTCCGCAGTCAAACCTAACTGCTGACATTTCGACGCAACAGCCGAATACGTTGGCCTGTCAAAGAACAACGAATCGTAGTTCGAATCGACGCCCGATGTGATGTTAAAACGTCGTCCGGACGATGCGAAGACGATCGTGTTAGCTCGGAAGCCCCAAGGCAACGTTGCCGAGCCTACCATAAACACCGAGTGACGCGAGTTGAATGCTGATGGAGCATATTCGTTGCTGGTGTCATAACTGTATGCCGGGAAACCGACTGTGTTGGCACTGAATCGAGGGCTATTTAGACTGTCGGTATCGCCCTTTGCGTACGAAAGCGTGTAACCGCCGTTGATCGTAAACCTAGTGTTGATCGTCGAGCGAAGGTTGAAATTCAGGAACTGCGAATTTGAATAACCGCTCGATTCGACCAAATAGATATTTCCCTGCGTCGGATCCGGACGAAGTGCCTGGACCTGAGCTGTCGTTAGTCCGGCAGGGCAAGCTGCGATAGACGGACAGACAGGTGCATTAATATTTCGGGTCCTGAGCGTATGCAGCGAACGGGACTGAGTGAATGTCGCGCTGAATACGGTCTTAGCATTTATCTGACGCTCAACACTGATCGCGGACTGCATCGAATAGGGAGCGTTAAGATCGTCGGCGATCCGATAAGGGATGCTTGCCAACGGAGTTATTGCACCTAATTGGGCTGCGGTCGGAACGTTGGTGACGCCATTGAGCGTGAATACCGGCTGACCGAGTATGTTGGCAGTGTTTTGAGTTACCAAATAGGTCAACTGCGAAACGCCATCTTGACGGCGAGCCCTGAGAGTTTGGCCTTCATTAAAACGGTCATAGAAGAACCCGAATCCACCACGGAACACGGTCTTCGGGGCCTTTGCACCACCGGCACCGGGCGACCATGCAAAGCCGAATCGAGGAGCAAAATTGAAATTGTCCGAAATGTTCGACTGATTCTCATAGCGCAAGCCAAAACTCAGCGTGAGGTCCTGGCGAACTTTCCAATCGTCCGTAATGAACGGGCTGATGTCGAACTGACTAACCTCTGCAAGCGGATTGCCCGTCGTCAGGCTAAACTGATTCGGATTGTATCGCGGATCAGGATTGCCGAGCAGTTTCTGTCGATACTGGTTGATCGAGCTAACAAAAAAGTCGTCGGATGGATCGGCTGGCGTTCCATTGTTATCGAGAAATCCGGAAAACGTGAACGTTCCGCCGTAGCCGGACTCTGAGCGATCTTCGATCGAGTTGTTACGCATACGCACCCCGAACTTGATGCCATGCTCACCACCTTTGCCGAGCGAAGTGGTCGTCGTGTTCGTTAACTCCCACCGACGCGAGCGATTGTAGCTCATTCCGACCTGAGCACCGCCGCCGGTGAAGGCGCTCGACACATTGATCGTCGGGATCGAGTTGTCGCCGGTCTGTTCGCGGTCATTAGCTTCGAACGAAAATCGTGTTTCGTTCACTGTCTTTGCATTCAAGATCGCAGTTTCGGTAACCCTGATCTCATTCTGGGTAAATAGACTTTCCGAAGCACGCGATGGCAATGAAAAGCCGCCTATACCCTGATTGTCCGATTTGTTTCTGGAGTAGCCATAGCGGACGGTCAGCGTATTGTTGTCGTTGATCGCAAAATCCACACGCGGCCCGATCGAGAATCGTCGTGTCGGAACGGTCACGTCTTGGCTAAAATTGACAATATTCAGTCCTTGATCCAAGATCACCGCCGATACCACGGCATTCTCGTCGCGCTCATTTTGGTTAATATCAACAAAGAACGAAGACTTTTTCGATTGGATCGGGCCGCTAACGAAACCGCCGTAGCTGCGGACCTGGCTCGGGGCTCGATTCGCGGCAAAAGGATTTCGCGAGTTCAGGCTCTCGTCATTAAAGTTGAAGTTAGCACCGCCGCGAAACTTGTCGTAACCTGGCTTGGTCAACACGTCGATACGACCAAATCCGATACGATCGAACTCAGCTGAGAACGGATTTTGGTTGATACGGATCTCGCGGATCGAATCTTTTGGCGGTAAGCGTCCGCCCGAAAATCCATCAATGCTGATCTGACCACCGTCAGGACCTGCCGCCGAACCAGCAAGAGCTTGCAGCGCCGCCTCTAATTCGTCCGGATCGTCAGGAAGTGAATCGAGATCCTTCCCTTTTAGGACAGTCGCACTTGCATTGCTGTCCGAATCATTTGAGATCGTCTCTCCGACCGCGACATCAAGCGTTTCCTCAACGCCGGAGACGGTCAAGACGACGATAAGCTCGTTCTTTTCACCGGCAGCAACGACAACTTCCGTATTTTCGTAAAGTGCGAATTTAGGAGCGATCGCCTTAACCGTGTATGTGCCCGGCGTTAGAGTAGTAATGTTATATTCGCCGCGGGCGTTAGAGATCGATTGCTTTTGCTTTCCGGTGCTGTCGATCGCAGTAACGGTTGCTCCAACGACTACCGCCCCGAGCGAATCGGTGACTTGGCCGCTGATACTTCCCGGCTGCTGAGCAAATGTCGAACTCGCCATCGCAAGTATCGCTATAGATAAAAATAAACTGTATAAAGTTCGCATGATTCCCTTCCGATATAAAACACCGCCGTCACAGAATTCGTGACGGCAGAAATATAGTTTGCCGCTTTACGGCATATTAAATCCGTCTAAGCCCGGTATATTAAGCCCCGGCTGCGTTGCACCGCGACCGCCGCCTTGACCGCCACCCATTGCAGCACGCATCTCTGCCATTCGAACGAATGGTTCAACGCCGGCAAGCAGCTTGATCGCTCTTATCTTTTCCTCAGGCTTCGTTTTTGAGCTCGATACCGCGATCATGTCTCCGACCTTAAGGTCAGCCGCACCGATCGTCGGAAATCGCTCTAGCATTTCATCAATTCCGCCACGAGGGCCACCGCCCGCACCGCCTATTCCGCCCGGGCGTTGGCCGCCCTGTCCGGGCTGTCCGCCTCCTGCCGGCTGTCCGCCGGTTGGTGGACCACCTGCTCCGGGAGCTCCGCCGCCCGCCATCGGCCCGCCGGCCAAACGCTCAGCGAATTCGGGCGGAAACCGCTTCATCGTCGAAGCCGATGCAAAGGAGATCGTCAGGTCTCTCTTGGATATACGGTCCGTGATCACGACCTCGTTCGTTGCGGCATCGATCGACTTGACCGTGCCGACGACCTGCTGAAAGGCTCCTGTCAGGATGACTTCCGCGGCGAAGCTCGTGCCGTCGGCACTTCGATCGCCTTTGGCACGAATACTGTCACCAACCGTAAGATCGGCGAATGTGCCTACTTTCGCATCTGAAAACTTAAATGAATCGGCCGAATATCGGCGAAACGTTGCATCAGCCTTAGGCGTAAGTACGGTCTTTGTAGTAGCCATCATGCCGGGGACGTCGATGGTCACTTGATTTGTTTGCGGATTGATCGCCGCGATAGTGCCGGAGATCCCTCTCGTTCGCCATTCTGCCGCTTCTTTCGCGTTCCTTTGGGCGATCTCGGATTTCGACATCAAGTACACGCGAATAGCCGGAACCGTTTTGCCGTCTTCCGATGGGAAACCACTAACCAGGACCTTGTCGCCCGCAGAAATGTCTGAGAATGACGAAGGCGTCATCTTTTTCGGGTCGTCTGCGGCGGCTTTCTTAAAATCTGTCTTATCGGATACCGTTGCAGTGATCTCACCTGTAGCCGCCTTTATTTTGATTGACGAAGTATCAACTGACACAACATCACCGCTGATCATCTTCGGCTTCATGGTGTCGGAACCTTGTCCGAAGACGATGGTCACCGATCCAATAACAAAAATTCCAAATAAGAATGTACAAGTGCGTCTAAGCATTAGAGTGCCTCACTAAAACAAACTGCCCGTAAAGTTAGTAGTATACGTACGAAATCCTAGAATGGATTCGACCCATAACACTAAGACGAAGATTCTATCAGTAAGGTTCCCGCGTGATTGTAAAGAAATGTAAAATAATGCAATTAAGTGACTTACGAGATTTAGATTGCATTTGCACGGGGCAAGCTGGCGGATGCAGAGGAAGAACGTTTAGGCTCGCGACGAGCCGTCAGAACCAGGCCTATCCCGACCGCAAAAATGGTAAATAGGGCAAGCACCCAAACGTAAGGCAGTGAGAGCAAAACTGTCCAAAAGACGACGCCGGAAACGACCGCTAATGTCTCTGAACGATTGTTTGCGGGGAAAAAGCGCTTTTGAATGATCTTGCCGACAGCAACTTGCAGCGAAACGCGGCCAAAAAGATACCCAAAGAGGAAAAGAAGCATCACCATCGCAGCAACCGTCGCGCTCAGTATGGTCGGCAGCCAGACAGCCGCGACGATCATCAAAACTAACCCAAGCAGGAAGCCGCCTGCGCCGATCGCGCAGACCTTGACGAACGAAAGCTGGACCTTTGTGACCGAACGGCTTACTGCTCCGGGAGCGATGGTCATAACTACCAAAGAAATAACGAACCAAAGCAGCGTCACAAAGATCCGCTGGACGAAATAGCTGACGGAAAACGAAGGCGAAAACAACGTTGACGGTTGCTGGGCATACCCTTTGATCTCGTCTTCAAGCACGCCGAACATTACGGTTTCCTTGCCTTCTTCGCGAAGCGGCAACTGACTTTTCGGCTTATAACTGCCGCCAAAAATGATAACGTCACCGCCAATGTAGGCGTTTTCTTCTTGGATCACATTGCCGCCAATGGTCGCCACATCGCCTTCGACGCGACCTTCGACGGTCACGTCGCCGCCGATCGCGAGCACACCCTTGGCCTGCCGCTTAACGATCACGTTCTTGCCAAAAACATAAACCTCTTGCTCCGGCGCGTTTTGTACGATAACGGTCGTATCATCATCCGAGACCGAAATCTCCGGATTCGCATAGGAGACCGTCGCTAAAGTAGCAAAGAAGATGGCGACAAGAATTGATCTGAATGGAGTCTGGATAAGGGGACGAAGAGTGTTCACCTTGATGTCGAAACCTCCGTTATGTCCGACGCAGACGCATCAACACGCGCCCCATCGAATAGAGTATCGGCACACAAACGAGAGCAGGCACGAGTAGCAGGAAAGTCGAACCTTCTAAAGGAGCTGCGACGTTTCTCAAAACTATAGAAAGCCCAATAAAGAATGAACTAACCACACGAAAAACGACCGCTAGGATAGACGCAAGGGCGTCAAATGATTGAGAAAGCCCGTGGAACATTCCGGAGGCTTCGGCTCCTAAGGCAAACAGGCAAAACAGTGCGACCGCAGCTACCAGAAATAAGGCATTGAACTGCTCGTTCTTGCTGCGTAGCCCGGAAACATTGCTTTCTGCCGTAACGACGATACGCTTGGCAAAATCATTAGGAAGCGGCAACTCGGCATGCCGGCCAACGCCGGTTTCGAGCATTTGTAGGAATCGTTTCTGTAGATTTAGCTCATTGGTGCAGTGAGAACAAACGGCCAGATGCTCATCAACAAGACGCTCGACATCGGCAGTGAGCTCGCCGTCGAGGTATGCAGCAAGGTCGAAGCTGCCGCATTTTTCTATGTTGTTCGAAACTTCGTTCATCATTAAACGCCCGTAAAACCTCGCTCGATGAATATATTCCTCATCATTTCGCGAGCACGAAACAAGCGATTCTTTACGGTACCAAGCGGCAGCGAGGTCACCTCAGCGATCTCGTCATAGCTCAGATCCTGGCCGTGTCGCAATACGATCAGGTCTCTGTATGCCGCAGGCAGGCACCGCACTACCGAATCGATCTCGTCGCGCCATTCGCTCAATTCTCGGTCTTGCTCGGGATTAGGGCGATCTGATTCCAATTGAAACTGAAACGAGCCATCAGCATTTTCCGTCTCGATGCTTTGCAGCGAAACGTTATTTCGCCGCAAGTGATCGATCGCAGCATTGTGAGCGATACGATACAACCAGGTCGAGAATTTATAAGCGTCCGAGTATTTGTCGAGCGAATTGTAGACCTTGATGAATACTTCTTGCGTGACATCGAGAGCCGCTTCGTAATTGTTTACGATGCGAAACACATACGAAACTATCGGCCTTTGATAGCGATTGACCAACTCCTCAAAGCATTCAGTTTGCCCAGCACAAGCTCTGGCAACGAGATCGCAATCAGCGACACGCCCGATCGATCCTAGTTGCAGGGTTGCTTCAGCCATGGTCCGTTTGTACTACGGTATTGTCTTGGATATTGTTTCAAACTGCAAGGCGAGTTTCTAACCAAGTGCCGCGAGGCCCGCGGGAGCTGCTAGATCGGCAAAACTGAAGGTCGATCCGGGCAGAAAGAGCCCCACATCTTCGGAGCGAAGCTGTTGAACGGTGTAGCCGAGGGCTTCGTTCGCGACCGCATCGATCCGCTCAGACGAGAGAATGCCGCCAACCACGAGCATCTCCTCCAGGCGCGAATCAGGGTATCTATCGTTGTAGAACATCAATAATCGATAAACCTCGTCGTCAACCTCGGATGTCGAGCATGTAACATTTCTGACAACCACCGGCTCGCCATTTCGAAATACGAATGCCGTCAAGCCATCACTCTGCGTGCTGATCAAGACCGAATCGGCCTTAGAGCTTGTACGCAAAAGCCAGTTCGATTCACCGACGACCCGCGGCAGCAGCATGCCGACATGCCAACCAAGACTCTCAAATGCCGTTTCGTATTCATCAAGCACCGCGAGCTTGATTGCCGTAGCCAAAAACCTCGTCCGGCCATCGCTGCCAGGATGGATCTGCCTAGTTGAAAGCCGCATTTCCATAGTGGCAGTTCCAAAACTCTGCTCGGCTTTCCAATTGAGAACTTCCTCAGTTTCCGCTTTTGACGTGGGCTGAGCCTCGAGCGTGAGTATCGTCGTCCGGGCGACTGCACCGGGCAATGAAACTGACCAGCGCTTCTGACCTAGCAAACCGGCACTCGTTGCAACCTCTCGGACATAGCCGGCGAATTCAGCAATGTTATCGATGTTGCTCTCAGCAAAACTTGGCACACATATTCCTGCCGGCAGATCGAATGTGGCGGCCTGTTTTATGCCATAACCCCCGCGGCCCTCGCCTTGGAGTTCAACAGCCGTCAGCCTATCGGCTGAGATACCGAGTGCTACGGACGGATAATTTGGTTGTGTCAGTGATGAGAACATCTGGGGTTAATACTTCTTGTAATCTACGCCGTTCGAATCTTGGCCTTCGGCGAGGCTTTTTACATCGACAAGGCCTGATTCCGCGTCAGGCGACGAAGTGTCTTCGCCTTGAACCTCATCCCATTCATCCTTCTCGAGGATCGGATCGATCGGCTTTTCGCGAAGATACTTGTCCTTAACGAGATCATCGATCGATTGCGGTAATTTCTGTTTATCGGCGGTATATTGGTCGATCGCTCGACGCATCTGCCAGAGATTCTCTTTAAGAACAGTTTCACGGGCGTAGAGAACGCTTCGTTGGTATGTCGGCACGGCAACTGAAAGCAGAATGACCAGAATAAACATCGCGATCATCAGTTCGAGCAAGGAAAATCCTCGCTCGCCTTTAGATCTATTTGCCATAAGTCGTTTCATCGCAATGTTTACCAAGTGCTGTATTTTTCGCCGTTCAAAGCCTCTTCGTCCGAACTCGATCTGATATCGAACACATTTACCTCGTCCCAATTGTCGGAATCTTTGTCCTGATATGACGATCGGATCCGCCAATCAGATTTTCCGGTCATAGGATCTATGGGCAATTCGCGAAGATATTTCTTGAGCAATTCCTTGTTCTGATTAAGCTCGGTTGCCTGCGGAGAGCCATCACTGATGCCGCTTCCACCCCGGACGCTTAGCCCGCGTGCCTTGACCTTTACACCCTCGACCAACGTGTCGAGTGTTGGCGGATAGCGATCCAGATTGTCCGATTCAAATATCTTGCAATCGTCGATCACTACTCGCGAACGCGGATCGGCAGGAATATTGCCGCCCTGTTGAGTTGGATTCCCTGTCGCGACCGCACCCTGCGGACAAGCACCGACGGTATCTCGTTTGAACTCGTCGATTGCATTTCGCACATCACGCAAAGTCTCTCGCAAACGGCTTTCCTTCTGCCGACGAACGGCATTCTGAGCCATTGGTATCGAGCCCATTACGAGGATGCCGAGCACGCTGAGCGTTGCTACGAGTTCGAGCAGGCTGTAGCCGCTTTGGCGGAAATGTGATGAGCGCCTAGCCATCAAGAAAAACCTATTCGATGATCTTCGTACCGATATTCTTGCCATCAACGGTTAGCAGATTCATCATGTCACGGTCGAAAGAAATAACCGGCTGACCATCGGCAAGTGCCTCGACCTCGATGAACGCCAACACGCCGTTCGTCGTGGTCACACCATCAGCAGCGTTTAAGGAAACGAACGTCTTGCCGCCCTTGTTCAGGAACGGTAGAGCAACTTGGTCAAGCATCGTTTCGCCAAATGCACTGCCGAGTGTGATGCTTTGGATCGTTAGTTTCTTTGCATCGTACTTGAACCCAAGTACGGCCGTTGCAAAGCTTGTGTTGCCGTCAATTACCACGGCGATCTTTGCCCGTTGCCCTTTCGTCATCGTTTCCGGTACGGTGCCAAAACTAATGCCTGCTACCGCAGTCGACGAGGGTGATTCGGATCCATCTGTGAGCGAAGTTTCTTTCAACGTCAATGTCTTAGCTGACGAATCGATCGTCTTCAATGTGGCCGAGGCGATGGTTTTCGGAGCTTCGACAACGGTACTTGAATCAGCCGAAACCGCTGCAGCTGTGTTCGGAACATAGGTCGGTTCGGTGTTTACAACGGCCGTCGTTTCATTTTCCTGCATTCGCTTTGCCGCTGCCAGCATATCTGCCTGCTCTTCTTCGAGAACGAGAGCTTCGAGTGTGTTGGTCGTCGGAACCGCGAGGCTTCCAGTGTCGCGCTCGGTCAGATCCTCCGGTAAGATGGCCGGAGCCCGTATTACGCGAGGGGTGACCGCAATTACGATATCGACCTGTCGATTGTCCTTGGTCGGAGCCGTAAACAATCGGCCAAGGATCGGGATCAACCCAACCAGTGGCAAACCTGTGCGGCCATTGGTCTCAACACCCTGCGCAACACTTGCCAAAAGCAACGTCTTGTTATTCTGGATACGAGCCGTTCCCTTGATCGTGCGTTCAGTAAACGTCGGCGTCAATGTTGAGGCACCGGCGACGTCCTTCGATTCGATCTCCATCGCGACTTGAACATCTTGATTTGGAAAAACGAGCGGCTTGAACTTCAGCGTCAGGCCGACCTGCTCGTAGTTGATCACGTTCGAAACGACGCCGCCGTTCGAGGGCGTATTTCCGGCACCCGTAACGAACTGCGCACTCTGAACCGGCACACGCTGACCGATACGAGCCGAGGAATCTTCGTTGTTAAAGGCGTGGATCTGGGTCGACGCGATAAGTTTTGTATTCGATTTCGACTGAAGAGCCTTGATCGAGCTGATCGGCAATCCAAATGCGACCGCAGCCGAATCTAGTCCTTTCGTCAGAAGTTGTGTGATAGGCCCCGAAGCTCCTTCGCGGATCAGACCGACACCGGCACCGCCAAGGTTAAGCAACGAACCATTATCGCCCGCGGTACCGACCTGATTACCAAATTGCAAGAGGTCGTTCTTATTGACCTCGTAGATCGCAACGTCCATCACGACCTCGGCACGATCTTTGTCGAGTGATTTTATGAGTTGACCGATCAGACGAATATTCTCGGCCGTATCGCGGATCGTGACGCTATTCGTGGCATCATCGGTAAGAACGATCGTCTGGCTACGTCCGGGCTGTGCAGGAATAGCGGTCTGAACGACCTTTGCAACGTCTTTCGGAGCGGCATTAGCCAGGTAGAACGTTCGCAACACAAGCTGCTGGAATTTGGTTCGCTGTGCCTGTGCGGCAACCAAGATCGTCCGCGGCCCGACCTTCTGAAAGAAAAGGCCTTCCTGCATAAAGATGTAGTCTAATGCCCGGGCTGCGGTGACATTCTTAAGATCGATATTTGTCTTTCTGCCTGCGGTGCGGAAGGATTCGTTATCGAAGAGAACATTGAGGTCGAGGTCCTGAGCTAACTCTTTGATGATCGCCTGCAGATCGACGCCGTTAGGAAATCGCAGATCCCTTAGCTTCTCGAGCTTCTGCGGCACCTGAACGCCTACCGGAACACTCAGATTTCCGTAAGCAGTCGGCATCAATTTCATTGTCGGCCCTGTTACAGCCTTGCCTGCCGGTGCAGGATTATTTTTGGCTTCCTGCATCCGAACCATTCGCTCCATTTCGGATTTCGCAAGCTCATTCGTGGGGTCGTAATTGTAGGCCTTGCGAAAGGCGACGTAGCCGCCCTCGAAATCGCCTTCATTCGCAGCCAAAGCACCTTTCTTCATGTAAAGCTGCGAAGCGTTGAACATTGCTCTCACAAGGTGAAGCTTATACTCAGGGTTCTTTGGATTATCTGCAACGGCCAATGCAAACGATTCTGCAGCTTTGTCCCATTCCTCGGCAACGGAATGCTTCATTCCCTGCTTAAAGTGCTTTTTGCCGTCACCAAATGCCAAAACAGCCGTCGGCGAAAGCATTGCCATGATCAGGAATAACCCCAGAAGTGTGCGAATGCGATAGTTCATCTTCATATTACTAAATGAGCGAATTTAGGTTTGCGATAGCCCGAAGCAGGCGAATTCACGTAATTGCTTACACGTCAAGGACGCAAAACAGTTGCGCTAAATATTGCCTTTTTCTAAAAAAGGATCACTAACGAGATTTTCGGACGTAACCGTTCAAAAATCAACCGGAAGTCGTTGAAATCGTTACTTTTCGAGACGTTCTTTTGCTCTTGAAATGAATATATTTATCATTTCGGTCACGCGCTTGGTCATCTCGTTGCTGATCAACGTTTCGCCTGCCATGCCGGCAAGCATATGCAGGTCTCGGGCCGATTTTCGCCGCATTTCGACGACCTGTGAGAACTGCACGAGCGTGACATCCTTTGCCTTAGCCAGAAAATCGGCGCTGTAACGCAACAAATTCTCGGCTTCGTTACGCAATGGCAGCCATTCGACGCGGTCTTCCGAATCTTCGGCTTTCTCAAGTGCAAACTTTTGCAATATCTTGCCGACAACCGGTATCTCGGTCTGCACTTTCCAATGCGCAACGCCCTTTGCATCGACATGAACCTGCTCAACGCCGGGCATCAGATCACCGAAATTCGTTATGTCCGAGAAAAACTCCCTGACACTATCCAATCCGGCCTTTAACTCAATTTGATCGCTGAACCCAGCTCGTATCGTAAACATAAGGTTATATTAACGCAGAGATCGCTAAGTTCGCAGAGAGATCAACCGAAATTGCTCTTCCCTGCGTCCTTGGCGGCATCTGCGTTGAGATCGCCTAAAAAGCTCCCGAGAACGTTATCGCATTGAAGAATTGCTTCGTCAACGACCTCGTCATTCCACGGAAAAACGGATCTTCTGCAAACAAGACCACGTGCCCGCCGCCGAATGATTCGTCAATGAGATGCGACGTTCCTTTGAGCAGCCGCTCCGTGTTTCCTTCCCAGACAAAGCCCGAAACGGTCAGCGGACGCTTTGGTTCGGTATCGAAAACTAGCGCGTTGGTTCCCTCTTTGGAATAACGGAAAAAGTACGAACTTGCGATCAGTACCGGCACTTCAGACTTATCAACTCCATAGTTTAGATAGTGTGTACGGTCAACCGTTGCCCGAAATATCGCTCCTGCGAGGCCTTCGGGAACTTTGTTCAGGTTCGCCGAAGGCGACACTATCGCCGGCAAGTCCGCAGGACGGCCGTCGGTTCGGTCGGTTGGAAGTTCGACCGCAGGCGATGCACTCGGCGTCGGGGTTGGCTTCGCGTCGTCGGTGCCCTTGCCCTTTTGCTCGTCATCATCGCTGCCGACCATCTTTGATGAGGTCAATCCGACGTCCTTCAGCGTAGCGAAAACAGACGCTCCGCTGAGCGTGATGACGGTACCGCCGTTTGACGCAAACTCTTTCAACGCGGCCGCACCGCCGCTGCCGAACGACGACATATATCGTCCGGGCGAGCCTTCGGGCAGGATGATCACGTTGTAATCCCGCATCGCCGAACTGCGAATATTAGCGATCGTCATTGGCGTAAATTTAATGCCGTACTTATCAAATGTCCACCAAATGGAGCCATATGATTCCTGCGTAACTCCTTCGTCTGCAGCAATTGCGATCTTTGGAGCACGCAGCGAGATAACCGCTTCGCCACCAACGCTTGTGTCGCCTTCGTCCGAATAGCCGCTGTTCACAGCGACGACATTGACGCCCATTTCGCGGGAATAATTCGCGATCGCCTCGTGAACACTTGCGTTGTTTCGAGAAACTCTCACAACAAATGTACCTGCCTTCCAGTTGCGTCCACCGGCATTTAGCGGACGCGTAGCAACAGCGACCTTGTGCCCATTTTGCAGCAAACGCATAACCATCGCTGACGCTGTATCCGTCTCATACGGAATGATATAGGCGATCGACGCGCGGCTCGACGAACCGCGTCGTACGTTGTCCATATACGCTGCATCTACCATCGTTCCGGCGACATTTGTGTTCTCCTCCGTCCACCATGCATCGACGCCGAAAGCAAGAGGCAACGACCAGGCCGTGATGTCGTAAAAGCCGTATTCTTCTTTCGGTTGGCCCTTGCCTCGCATCTGATTCCTGCGAAATCGAGCCATGTTATCCTCGACAAACGCCTTATCCTGAGGCGTGTCCTGTTCGAGGATTGCCTTAATGAAAATGCGTTGCGGCTGATCGAGATCGACGATGTATGAGCCGGCCGGAAATGTCTTCGATGCCGCGGGAGCGTCCTTTTGCATGTAAGTGTGAGCCGTTGGCGATGTAAAAGCTTGTGATGCCACCTTGACCTCGATATTCGACATTCGCAAGATCTCTATTACCTCCGCGGCTTTCACCTTATCGCTCGTTGGGTCAATTACGACACGCTTCAACTTGGACTTCGCATGGTCGGCCATACCTTTCGCACGGAAATCGTAGAAATCCTTGATTCGCTCGGTCTTGTTCTTTGCAGTCGTGGCGAGCGAAGTCATCGACGCTACGTAATGCTTCGCTATCGACGACCGAAACGTCACGATCGTGCCATCGTCTCTTGTCCAATTAAGCCCCTTGAATCCGCCGCCGTCGGTCTCGTAAGTCATTCCGGTAGCACCATTTAGCGACGGATATATATCCCAATATCCGACAAAGAACGCGTCAAACACATCGCGAACGTAGTAATCCCAATTACGCGCGTCAAACGCCGCGGCGTTCGCTCGTCCATAAATATCTAGCCATTTGTTATATTGCGGTTGCGGCAAATTCGGGTTGATCGGCAAAGCCACAGGCGGAAAAAAGTATTGCGACGGCTGTCCGTGATGATCTATAGCAAGCTGGGCGTTCCATTCCATATATGCCCGTTGCATGTTTTGCGATTCCTTCTGCGAGAACGTTAATGTGTCACGATTCAAGTTGAACCTGTAATGCGAGACACGTCCCCAGATAGCCCACGGCTCGCGATGCTCGATCGCCGCACGATTCGGATCGCCGATCGCGACCGAGTTATACCAAGTCGCAAATCGCTCATGGCCGTCAGGATTTTCGCCGGTAAGAACCAGAACGACCGTGTTCTTCAAAATGTCGAGCGTGGTCTGTTCGTTTGACGCTGCAAGCTGATAAATGACTTGCATGAACGCCTCGAATGACGAAGATTCGTTGCCGTGAATTGTGTACGCCATCCAAGCGATCGCTGGATTTGATTGCGCAATAGCATTCGCCTCGCTTGCGGAGGTCTTTCTCGGATCGACAAGGCGTGCATTTTGATCCTTGATCTCATCAAGCCTAGCGATGTTCTCAGGTGACGAGATCGCAACGAGATGCTGCATCCGATGTTCATTCGTAAGGCCAATGTCCATTATCTTCACGCGATCGGGCGCGGCCTTGGCAATGGCGTAGATGACCTGTTCCATTTGCGCATACGTTGTGTGATGGTCGCCGACGTCATACCTCAGGATCGATTGCGGTCGAGGCACGCGTTCGTCATATGGCCCGCGATCGTAGAACTCAAATTTCGGTTCGGTCTGTGCAAACGTGAGAATTCCGGTGAAAATGGTCAACGCGACGACGGCCGCGACGCGAAAGGTGTTTTTCGTCATTATCGATCCTTTAAGTTTGGTATAGTTTGCAAATGCTGATACGAAAGGATTATAGCAAATGATTCAACGTCCACGCACAACGTGTCCGAAATGCGGCGACCGCAACTACAAAGACGCACTTGATCTGACCTACGATGAGCGAATGGCTGCCGAGGCCGTAACAATGCTACGTAAGTATGGAGACCCGCGACGCCACAAGCACTACATCTGCATGAACTGCTTTCATATCGAGTTCGATAATGAGAAGTTGGCGTAGTAACTCGGCCTTTTCTAAGACGGATCAGGATTTGAAATCTCCCCTGATTTATCATAGACTTCCTTCACATTAGAATTTACTGAAAACTTCCCATGCTCGCCTTCTTGGACTCAGCGAAAATTGGGAACCTTTAATGTTGCATTCTCGTTGCATCAGTGATACTGTTTTATTTGTGCAACGCAATGTTGCACGAGATATCAAACACATGGAGACAAAATTATGAGCATGGACAAGAGCAAAGCGATCGAATCGGCGTTGCTTCAGATCGAGAAAAAATTTGGTAAGGGAGCCATCATGAGGCTTGGCGAGCGTCCGCATGAGGACGCCGGTGCCATATCGACGAACTGCTTGAGTCTGGATGCCGCGATCGGCGTTGGCGGCTTTCCGCGCGGTCGAATCGTCGAGGTTTATGGGCCGGAAAGCTCCGGTAAAACGACGCTTGCACTGCAGGTCGTCGCTTCGGCACAGAAGACCGGCGGCGTTTGTGCATACATCGATGCGGAACATGCAATGGATCCTGAATATGCACAAAAACTCGGCGTTAACATCGACGACATGCTCATCTCACAGCCCGATTCGGGCGAGCAGGCACTTGAGATCGCGGAGACTTTAGTGCGTTCGAACAGCGTTGATGTGATCGTGATCGACTCGGTCGCGGCGTTGGTGCCGCGAGCTGAACTAGATGGCGAAATGGGCGACTCACTGCCCGGCTTGCAGGCACGTTTGATGTCGCAAGCCTTGCGTAAGATCACGGCGATCGTCGCCAATTCGCACGTCTGCTTTATCTTCATCAATCAGCTGCGTGAAAAGATCGGTGTATTCTTTGGTTCGCCTGAAACGACGACTGGCGGCAAGGCTCTGAAATTCTATGCCAGCGTCCGCCTGGACATTCGCCGCATCGGTGCCATCAAAGAAGGCGACAAGGTTGTCGGCAACCGAACTCGCGTTAAGGTCGTCAAGAACAAATGCGCCCCGCCATTCCGCGAATCCGAATTCGACATCATGTATGGCGAAGGCATCTCTCGCGAAGGCGACCTACTCGATCTGGCCGTCAATCACAACATCGTCGAAAAAGCTGGGGCGTGGTTCTCGTATAAAGGCGAACGCCTCGGCCAAGGCCGCGACAACGTCAAGAACATGCTCAAGACCAATGAAGATTTGCTCGAACGTATCGAGACCGATGTTAAGGAAGTACTTGGCTTCGTAAAGGTTGCAAAGGCAGAAGCTTAGCAGACCAAGCGTTTCGCATTCAAAAGGGAGACTCTCGTCTCCCTTTTTTCGTTTCTGCCTATGGTTTAGCCGGCACTTTATTGGTGTTTTTCTTCATCATTGGCGTGTCCTTTCGCATCATCGGCACGTCCGACGCCGAATTCGGCGGCGGGATTTTAGGCGTACTTTCGCCGCTCATTTGACGCCGTAGTTCTTCGGGAGACGGTATTCCCGGTGTTGGTGTAGCCCCCTTTTTCACACCTTTCTTCAGTTCCGCCTCACTTGGTATGCCCGGAGTCGGCGTTGTGCCTTTCTGCATATTGGCAGTAACGACCGGAATTCCGGGCGCACCTGCATTCGTTGCGACCGGACCGGAGCTGAGACCGGGCGGTAGGTTATTGTTGTCGAGTTTTACATTGCCCGAGGCCGTATTCGAGTTCGAAACGGGACTTGACGCCCCTCCGCATGAAAAGGCAATGGCGGTTGCAGCCAATAGGATTGATAATGCTAGGATCCGAATCATAGTAGAACGTTGTTAACACTTATTTGACATCTATCTTATGCTTATTTACACTCATAAATTCGCGTCCTGCAAGGCTTTGGATGCGGAATTTGCGGCCAGATAGCTCAGTTGGTAGAGCAGCGGATTGAAAATCCGCGTGTCGGCGGTTCGACCCCGTCTCTGGCCACCACATTTTTTGAGGGCTTTGACTCTGTGTCGAAGCCCTCTTTCCTTTTCGATCCTCTATCTGATGTACAATGTCGTTACGCCTTGTCTACCAACGACTATGTACGATAGCAGTTCGCCAGAGATCACTCGAATGCTCCACGAGCTTACCGGTGGCGACGACATCGCGAAGACTCGTTTGCTCGAAGCTGTTTACCTCGAACTTAAACGACAAGCTCGCATTCTGATGTCTCGGGAGCGTTCAGACCATACGCTGCAACCGACCGCCTTGGTTAACGAAGCGTTCCTCAAATTAGGCGACGCCGCGAGCATCGATTGGGTTGACCGCCGTCACTTTTACGGCATTGTCTCGCGATTGATGCGTCAGATCTTGGTCGATCACGCGCGGCAGCATAATGCCGGAAAGCGTGGTAACAGCAAGATCAAACTCTCGGCCGACGAGATCGAGATCCCGACCGAAGACAGACTAGAACTTGTCGTGACGATCGATGAACTCCTTAAGAAACTCGCCGGTCTCGATGAAACGCAAGCCCGCGTTATTGAGATGCGTTTTTTTGCGGGAATGCGGAACAACGAGATCGCCGAAGCACTCGGGATCAGCGAACGAACCGTTGGCCGCGAATGGCTAGCGGCAAAACTTTGGCTGCTTCGCGAATTAGACACAATATAGTTGACCGACCATCCGTTGAAATTTCGCATTATATCGTAGGAGGGCTTTTCGAGATCTCACATTCGAACACAAATAGTTGGTCCGCTGTAAAGGACATTCTTCTCGACGTCATCGAGATGGACGAGCAAGCACGAGTCGCATTCCTAACCTCGACCGAGCTTGACGATGACGTTCGGAGCGAGCTGATCTCTTTGCTTGAGTATTCCGATGCCAATGCCGACTTTCTTGACACTCCTGCTATCGCTTTCTCAAAGGACGCCATACTGCCGGTCTCAGATGCGGAGAATGGCAGGACCATCGGCTCATACACCATCGAACGCGAACTCGGCCTTGGCGGTATGGGTGCCGTGTACTTGGCAAGCCGCAGCGACGGCAAGTTCAACCAGCAAGTAGCGCTAAAACTGCTCCGTCGTGAATATGCCGCCGGCAAGACACGCGAGGCGTTTCAGCGTGAGATCGATATTCAATCTGCGCTCGTTCATCCAAATATCGCTCGCATCCTCGACACCGGCACCACCGACGACGGAATTCCCTATATCGCCATGGAATTCGTCGAAGGTGAACCGATCGATGAGTTTTGTTTCAAGCACAAACTCGGCCTTCGCGATCGTCTCAAGCTTTTCAACAAAGCATGCGAAGGCGTCGCTTTCGCTCACAGTAATCTGGTCATTCACCGCGACATCAAGCCATCCAACATTCTCGTAACTGCCGACGGCACTCCGAAACTGATAGATTTTGGTATCTCAAAACTTGCCGACGCTGACGACAGTGTTCCTACATTATTCGGTGCGATGACACCCGAATACGCCAGTCCCGAACAGATCGACGGGCGGCCGGTAACCACAGCGACCGACATTTATAGCCTTGCTGTCGTGCTCTACAAACTTCTTACAGGCCGATTGCCCTTTGACCTAAACGCAGTTTCCGCTTCTGGATCACGCAGGCTGATCGTCGAAACAGAGCCGCCAAGGCCAAGTTTGGCTACGTCGGATCGCGGCATTTCATCGGCGGAATTGTCGGGCGATCTCGACAACATCATTCTCAAGGCATTACAGAAGGACGCCCGCGAACGTTACCAGACGGTCGAACAATTTGCCGACGACATTTGGCGTTCGATGGATGGCCTTCCGGTTAGGGCACGGCCGAGCACCTTGGGTTATCGAGCGGCCAAATTTGTTCGACGCAACCGAATTGCCGTCGCCGCCGCAATTGTGGTCGCATTATCGCTGATCGCGGGGATCGCGATGACCGCATGGCAAAGCCGGGTCGCGATGGCAGAATCCGCAAACGCTCGATCGGAACAAGCAAAGTCCGAGAAGATGTCAAAGTACATGGCGAAGATAATCGGCTATGCAAATCCGGGCTGGTATGCCGAGGGAGCTAAACAAAAGGGCGAAGCCCGCGTTATCGACGCCGTTAACGACCTTGCCGACAAGATCGACACTGATTTCCCTGACGACATCGACATTGCGGCGGAGCTTCATTACCGATTTGCAGAAGTTTACGGCTGGATCGGCCGCAGCAAACCTGCCGGTCCTGAGCGAGAACCATATAGTGCGAAATACCGCCATCATTCGCTTCGTGCTTTAGAACTGCGAACCAATTACTACGGCCAATGGCATGTTCTCGTCGCCAAAGACCTTTATAACACCTACGGTCTCTTGTCTGACGATCCATATGAACAATGCCGGATATTTGACCGTGCAATAAATATGATGCGGGCGACCGATCCGACCAACAGGAACTTCCCGTTCATGCTGACGGATTACGCAGCGTTCATTTCATATCTTGACGACCATCCGCGAACCGTTCCTTGCCGACAAACTGTTACGCCGCAGACCAACGAATCTCAGCACGAGATCGCCATTCGCTACTATCGCGAAGCACAACCTTACCTGACGATGCATTTTCCGGAAGGCGGCGGCACGATAGCGTATGTCGATTGCCGGCTTGGTGTTTCGCTTGCGAAACTAGGCAAAAGAGATGAAGCATCGCTATTACGCTCGAAGTGCCAAGCCTTTGTCGACACCACGTCCGATGAGGCCGAACGCAAGCTCAGGAGCACCGACCTAGAAAAGATCGATGCCGCTCTCGCAGAAAGTTCCCGTTAGCTCTCTAACTACTTGATTCATAACGCGTTTGATGCGATATTCTTGGGTGAATAACGGCGTAGTTTGCCATTTGTTGGAGAACTTAAATATGTCAAAGACCCCTCGTTTCTTGCTCGTTTTCGCAATTTTGCTTGTTGTTTCCGCGACTTCGTTCGCTCAGTCTCAGGGACGCGAGATATTTGTCGGCGTTAAGGCCGGATTCTCGTTGCCTAATCTTGTGGGCAGCAGCGATCAGGAGATCACTCGCGACTATAAATCACGCATGGCACCGAATTTCGGCGGCTTTGTCGATGTTCAGCTTAAGAAGAACACGTCATTGCAGATCGGCCTCGATTTTGCGCCGCAAGGCGGCAAGCGTAACGGCATACAGCCTGTAACATCGACGATCCCGGGGCTTCCGGCACTGCCGGCAGGAGCTTATTACTTCGCGAATTTCAACAACACCGCGAAACTTAACTACCTCGAAGTCCCGATCATGCTCAAATATCGCGTTCGCCGATCAAAACCTGTTGGTTTTTACGTGAATGGCGGGCCGTATATGGGCTTTTTGCTGAAAGCGACGACGGTTACGAGCGGCAATAGCTCGCTGTTCTTGAATAATACAGGCACAATTCCCGTGCTCATCGGCCCGAACACCCCGTTCCCTGCAATTCCGTTCGACGCTGAGACAGATGTTACGGACGATCTGAACCGTTTTAACTTTGGCATCACCGGCGGCGGCGGAATTACATTCAAACAGAAAAAGAATTACTTCTTCATCGACGGCCGAGTCGCCTACGGCCTGACGACCCTGCAGAAAAACACAGCCACCGACGGCAAAAGCCGCACCGGAAACCTCGTGTTTTCCTTCGGTTACGCGTTTGGTGTGAAATAGTACCGCAGAGTTACGCCATTAGGCGTAAGCTCCTGATTTACACATACTATTCAGAGATACATCTGAACTGTCCGAAGTGTCCGCACCGTTCTTTGCGTTCGTGCCGTTCTCGCTGTCCGCACTGTCCGCAGTGTCCGCGCCGTTCTTTGCGTTCGTGCCGTTCTCGCTGTCCGCACTGTCCGCAGTGTCCGCGCCGTTCTTTGCGTTCGTGCCGTTCTCGCTGTCCGCACTGTCCGCAGTGTCCGCGCCGTTCTTTGCGTTCGTGCCGTT